>NZ_JAGTJY010000080.1:0-25162 GCF_018195695.1 Achromobacter sp. Marseille-Q0513
CTTACAAGGATTCCGCCCATGAGCAAGCAAATCATCCATACCGACGCCGCGCCCGCCGCCGTCGGCCCTTACTCGCAAGCGGTCGCCGTCAGCGGCGGCAAGACGGTTTACCTGTCCGGCCAGATCGGCCTGGAGCCCGGCACCGGCGACCTGGTGTCCGAGAACTTCGACGCCCAGGTGCGCCAGGCGTTCGCCAACATGCAGGAAGTCATCAAGGCGGCCGGCGGCACGCTGGACAACGTCGTCAAGCTGACCCTGTTCCTGACCGACCTGGGCAAGTTCGCGGCCGCCAACGCCATCATGGCCGAGATCATTCCGCAGCCTTTTCCGGCGCGCTCCACCATCGGCGTGGCCAGCCTGCCCAAGGGCGCGCAGTTCGAGGTCGAGGCCATCCTGGTCCTGTAAGCACCGCCGGGGCATTTCATTACCGAGGCCCGTTCCTCCATGCCGGCCGCCGCAGCGGCACCCAAGCGCGCGGGCGCTGCCAAGGGCGGCGCCGGCAAACCGCTGACGGATACGGAGCGCAAGCTCCGCAATCTGGGACTGGTGTCGCCCGAAGACTTCGTGCTGCACCTGCCGCTGCGCTACGAGGATGAAACCCGCGTGGTCCCGGTCGCCTCCTTGCGGCCGGGCTTCTCCGCGCAGGTCGAAGGCGAGATCACCAAGTCCGAGGTGCTGTACCGGCCCAGGCGCCAACTGACCGCCACGCTGGCCGACGACAGCGGCGAACTGCAATTGCGCTGGCTGAATTTCTACCCCAGCCAGCAGAAGCAGCTGGCCGTGGGCAAGCGGCTGCGCGCGCGCGGCGAGGTCCGCGGCGGCCTGTTCGGCCGCGAGATGGTGCATCCGCGCATGGTCAACGCCGATGCGCCGCTGCCCACCGCGCTCACGCCCGTCTATCCCAGCACCGAAGGCCTGCCGCAGCTGACGCTGCGCCGCGCCATCGCGCAGGCGCTGGACCGCGCCGACCTGTCCGACACCCTGCCGCCGGTGGCGCGCGAGCGCTATGCGCTGCCGCTGTTCGAGCCTGCCATCCGCGCGCTGCACACACCCGCCCAGGGCGAGTCGGAACAAGCGCTGCTGGAACGGGTCCACCCCGCCTGGCGGCGCATCAAGTTTGATGAGCTGCTGGCGCAGCAACTGTCGCTGGCCGCCGCCCGGGCCGCGCGGCGCGTCAAGGAAGCCGCGCCGCTGCCGCCCAGAGACGCGTCGGACGGGCTGGTGGCCCGGCTGTATGAAACCCTGCCGTTCAAGCTGACCGGCGCCCAGGAGCGCGTGGTGCGGGAAATCGCCGCCGACCTGGCGCAGCCGTATCCGATGCATCGTCTGTTGCAGGGCGACGTGGGCAGCGGCAAGACCGTGGTCGCGGCCATCGCGGCGGCCCAGGCCATCGCCGCTGGCGCCCAGGTGGCGCTGATGGCGCCCACCGAAATCCTGGCCGAACAGCATTTCCGCAAGCTCGCCGCGTGGCTGCAGCCGCTGGGCGTGAACATCGCCTGGATGACGGGCAGCCTGACGGCCAAGGCGCGGCGCGAGGCTGCCGCCGCCGTGGCCGAGGGCAGCGTGCAACTGGTGGTCGGCACGCAGGCGCTGATCCAGGACCATGTCGAGTTCCATCGGCTGGGCCTGTCCATCGTCGACGAGCAGCATCGCTTCGGCGTCGGCCAGCGCCTGGCGCTGACCAAAAAGGGCGAGACCGTGCGCGGCCGCATCGTGCCGCACCAGCTCAACATGAGCGCCACGCCCATCCCGCGCACGCTGGCCATGACGTTCTTCGCCGACCTCGACGTGTCTGTCATCGACGAGCTGCCGCCTGGCCGCACGCCGGTGGTGACCAAGCTGGTCTCGGACGCGCGCCGCGAGGAGGTCATCGCGCACATCGCCCAGGCGGCGCGCGCCGGCCGGCAGGCCTACTGGGTCTGCCCGCTGGTCGAGGAAAGCGAGGCGCTGGAATTGCAGACCGCCGTCGATACCTACGAAGGCATGCGGGCCGATCTGCCCGACCTGCGCATCGGCCTGGTGCACGGCCGCTTGCCGCAGGCCGAGAAGGCGGCGGTGATGCAGGCGTTCCGCGAAGGCGAGGTCGACCTGCTGGTGGCCACCACCGTGATCGAAGTGGGCGTGGACGTGCCCAATGCGTCGATGATGGTGATCGAGCACGCCGAGCGCTTCGGCCTGGCCCAGCTGCACCAGCTGCGCGGACGAGTAGGGCGGGGCACCGCCGAATCGGTCTGCGTGTTGCTCTATCAGACGCCGCTGTCGCAGATCGCCCGCGAGCGCCTGCGCGCCATGTTCGAGACGTCCGACGGCTTCGAGATCGCCCGGCGCGACCTGGAGCAGCGCGGCCCCGGAGAATTCCTGGGCACGCGGCAGTCCGGCATGGCGCTGCTGCGCTTCGCCGACCTGGAGACCGACGCGGCCATCGCCGAGGACGCGCGCGACGCGGCGGTCTGGCTGCGGGCCGAGCATCCCGACGCGGTCCAGGCGCACCTGGCGCGCTGGATGCGCGGCCGCGAGGACTTCCTGCGCACCTAGATGAACCACCCTAAACTTTCCGCCGACGGCCTGCTGGCCGCCGCATAACCGGGGGGCGTATGACTCTCACCGAACTCAAGTACATCGTGGCCGTGGCGCGGGAGCGCCATTTCGGCCGGGCGGCAGAGGCCTGTTTCGTCAGCCAGCCCACGCTTTCCGTCGCCATCCGCAAGCTCGAGGACGAGCTGGGAGTGACCCTGTTCGAACGCGGCGGCGCCGAGGTCGGCGTCACGCCGATCGGGCAGCGCATCGTGGCGCAGGCGCAGAAGGTGCTGGAGGAAAGCGCCAGCATCAAGGAGATCGCGCGCCAGGGCCACGATCCGCTGGCCGGGCCGCTACGCGTGGGCGTGATCCATACCATCGGTCCCTACCTGTTGCCGCGCCTCGTGCCCGAGCAGATCCGCCGCACGCCGCAGATGCCGCTGCTGCTGCAGGAGAACTTCACCGTGCGCCTGGTCGAGTTGCTGCGCCAGGGCGAGATCGATTGCGCCATCATGGCCTTGCCCTTGCCGGAGGCAGGCCTGGTCATGCAGCCGCTCTACGACGAACCCTTCGTGGTGGCGGTGCCCAACGACCACGAACTGGCGAAGCAGGCCGCCGTCGACGCGCAGGACCTGAAGCAGCAGACCATGCTGCTGCTGGGCAGTGGCCACTGCTTCCGCGACCAGGTGCTGGAGGTCTGTCCCGAGCTGTCGCGCTTTTCCGCCGCCAGCGACGGCATCCAGCGCACCTTCGAGGGCTCGTCGCTGGAAACGATCCGCCACATGGTCGCGGCGGGCATCGGTGTCACGGTGCTGCCGGTGACCGCGGTGCCGGAGCAGCCTCCCTCGAACAGCCTGCTGCGCTACCTGCCGTTCGAGGGCCAGGTGCCGGAACGCCGCGTGGTGCTGGCCTGGCGCCGCAGCTTTCCGCGACTCGCGGCGATCGAGGCGCTGGCGCAGGCCGTCTATGAATGCGGGCTGCCGGGCGTGCAGATGCTGGCCGGCGAGATCACGGCAGAACAGGATTAGCCCACCCCCGAGCGCTCGCGCGCTCCCGAGCCTGTCGCAACGGCAGTGTTATCCTTGTTTAGTCCATTCAACAGGAGTCATCGATGGCCAAGTCCTCCAAGAAGACCACCAGCGTTCCGCGCATCAACATCGGCATTTCCGACAAGGACCGCGCCGCGGTTGCGGGAGAGCTGTCCAAGCTGCTTGCGGATTCGTACACGCTGTACCTGATGACGCACAACTTCCACTGGAACGTCACGGGGCCGATGTTCAACACGTTGCACCTGATGTTCATGACGCAGTACACCGAGGAATGGAACGCGCTGGACAGCATCGCCGAGCGCATCCGCGCGCTGGGCCACTACGCGCCGGGCACGTACCGCGAATATGCCAAGCTGTCGTCGATCGCCGAGCCGGACTCGGTGCCGGAAGCACTGGAAATGGTGCGCCTGCTGGTCAGCGCCAACGAGTCGGTCGCCAAGACCGCGCGCGCCGCCTTCGAGAAGGCAGATGCCGCCAATGACCAACCCACGGCCGACCTGCTGACGCAGCGCCTGGACGTGCATGAGAAGAATGCCTGGATGCTGCGCAGCCTGCTGCAGTGATCCATCGCGAGCCGCGATAGCGCGGCCGATCAACCCCGCCACGCACCCCCGCGTCGCGGGTTTTTTTTGGGGCAGCCCCAACGGAAACGCCCGTCAGGGGCGGAAAGCGCGTATCGGCGAGCGCCGCGTGGAGATGCTCAGCCCTGGTGCGATAGCGGCCGCACGGGTACTGGCGAGATGCGCTCGGGCGGCGGCGAGACCCGCCAGGAAGAGCGCCGGCGCAGCGCGCCCAGCAGTTTCAGGCCCTGTGGCCAATCGCCCAACCCGCTGTCGGCGTTGATGTGGCCGGCGCCAGGCACGATCACCAGGCGGCTGCCCCAGTGTTCGGCGAACAGGCGCGCGCGCTCCAGGCGGCAATAGGGATCGTTGTCGCTGGCCACCACCACGCTCTGGAAGGGCAGCGACGTCCGGGGAATCGGCGCGAAGCCGCGCAGACAGTCAGGGACGTCGGCGCGTTCCACGTCGGCCGGCGCCACCAGCAGGGCGCCCGCCACCTTGGCGCGCAGCGGCACCGGCAGCGCGGCACAGGCCAGGCAGCCGAGGCTGTGCGCGATCAGCAGCACCGGGCTGCGGGCCTTGTCCACTTCGGCCGCCACCGTGGCGGTCCAGTCGGCGCAGGACGGGCGTTCCCAGTCCCGCTGCTGTACCCGGATCGCGTGCGGCAAGGCATCCGCCCAGCGGGATTGCCAGTGTTCGGGTCCGGAGTTTTTCCATCCGGGGACGATGATCGGTTGGAGTCTCATGGCGGCCATGATGCCGCGCCGGCTTAGTAACGCAAACGAATAAATCCTCTTTTGCATATATCCCTGAAGGCATAAGGGAAATGCGGGAAAGTGATGCGTCCCGTCAAGTTTTGGGCATAAAAAAAGGCGGGCCGGAGCCCACAATGACAGCGATCTTTCAGTGTATGCTTTGCCGTGCAAACGCATAGCAGCCGGGCGGAATTCACTAATAATGCCGGCCTTCGCCCGGTGAAAACCAACGATTACATGCCAATAGAGGAGTCCACTCATGAAGACAGCATTCCGTCTGACCCCGGTCATCGCCGCCTTGGGTGTTGCCGCAGGGTTGACGTTCGCAGCGGGTGCGCAAGCCCAGACGATCAAGATCGGCGTGGTCGGCCCGACCACCGGCCCGGTCACCCAGTACGGCGACATGGTCCGCGAAGGCGTTGACACGGCCGTCGAGCGCATCAACGCCGCCGGCGGCGTCAATGGCAAGAAGCTGGAAACCGTCGTCATCGACGACGGCTGCGAACCCAAGCAGGGTCCGGTGGCCGCGAACCGCGTGGTCAACAGCAAGATCGGTTTCGTGGTTGGCCACGTCTGCTCGGGCGCGACCATCGCCGCCGCCGACGTCTACAACAACGAAGGCGTGGTCATGGTGACCCCCTCGGCCACCTCGCCGGCGCTGACCGACGGCAAGAACTACGAGTTCATCTTCCGCACCATCGGCCGCGACGACCAGCAAGGCCCGGCCGCCGCCAAATTCGTCCTGGAAAAGCTCAAGCCGAAGAAGGTCGCCGTGCTGCATGACAAGCAGTCCTACGGCCAGGGCATCGCCACCGCGGTCAAGAACGACCTCGAGAAGGGCGGCATCCCGGTCGCGATCTTCGAAGGCATCAACGCCGGCGACAGCGACTACTCCGCCGTCATCACCAAGCTCAAGAGCGGCGGCGTGGACTTCGTCTACTACGGCGGCTACCACCCCGAAATGGGCCTGCTGCTGCGCCAGGCGGCCGAACAGGGCGTGAAGGCCAAGTGGATGGGTCCGGAAGGCACGGGCAATCCGGACATCAACGCCATCGCCGGCGACGCCGTCGAGGGCATGTTGCTGACGCTGCCGGCCGACTTCAGCCAGAGCGCCGCCAACGCCGAGATCGTGAAGGCCTTCCAGGCCAAGAAGCGCAACGCCGCGGGCGCCTTCCAGATGACCGCCTACACGGCCACCCTGGCCATCGCCGACGGCATCAAGGGCGCTGGCAGCGAGGATCCGGCCAAGGTCGCCAAGTTCCTGCACGCCAACACGCTCGACACCCCGATCGGCAAGATCTCCTGGAACAAGCAGGGCGACCTGACGAACTTCCAGTTCGACGTGTTCACCTGGCACAAGGACGGTTCCAAGACCGTTTACAAGTAAGCCGGCGCATGCCGGAACCGTCCCCGGACCCGCTGCGAGCGGGTCCGGGGACAGGCTCGTGACGGGCCGGAAGCCTAGCTTTCCGGCCCGTTTTTTATTGGGCGGCCAGGCGGAACGTTGCTCCTGTCCCGGGGGCGCCCGCCCTCGTGGACGGCGGGCCGAAACCGCCGATTTGCCTCGGTCTGTCCGGACTCGGGAACCGGGCCGGGGCGCGACGGTCGAACGCCGATTCCCGACTTTTGCGTAGAATGCGGCGCAATTGAACTCTTTTTTTGTGGACATCATGACCAAGGCCCTGCTAGTCGAAGACGATCCCAAGCTGTCGCGCCTGATTGCCCAGTTCCTGGAGCAACACGGGTTCAATGTGGCGCAGGCCTATCGCGGCGACCACGCGGTCGAGGCGTTCCGCAGGCACGATCCGGCCATCACCATCCTGGACCTGATGCTGCCCGGCCGCGACGGCCTGCAGGTGTGCCGAGATCTGCGAGCGTTTTCTTCCGCGCCCATCCTGATGCTGACCGCGCGCGAGGACGACCTGGACCAGATCCTGGGCCTGGAGTCGGGCGCGGATGATTACGTCATCAAGCCGGTCGAGCCGCGCGTGCTGCTGGCGCGCATCCGCGCGCTGCTGCGCCGCCACAGCCAGCTGGACGAACCGCCGGAGCGCCTGGAATTCGGCCCGCTGGTCATCGACCGGCGCACCCGCGCCGTGGTGCACGCGGGCGTGGAGGTCGACCTGACCACCATGGAATTCGAGATGCTGTGGGCGCTGGCCAGCCAGGCCGGGCAGGTGCTGACCCGCGACGACCTGCTCAACGCCGTGCGCGGCATCGAGTTCAACGGCCTGGACCGCAGCGTCGACGTCTGCGTCAGCAAGTTGCGCCGCAAGCTGGACGACAACCCGCGCGATCCGGCGCGCATCAAGACCGTGTGGGGCAAGGGCTATCTGTTCTCGCCCAAGGCACACGAGGGCGAGGATGCTTAAGTTCGTCCTGCGGCTCTTCGTGGTGCTGGCGGTGGGCTTCGTGATCTCCAACGAGATCGTGGATCGCTCCGCCAACTACCTGTTCGAGCCGGTCAGCGATGCCTATACGCGCGAATCCGTGCGCGGCCAGATCCACAGCCTGGTGCAGGAGCTGTCGCGCATCGAGCCGGCTTCCCGACAGACCCACATCGACGACCAGCTCGCGCCGTACTATGGCCTGCGGCTTAGGGTCGTGAACGGGCGCGACTACAACGCCAGCGACAAGGAACGGCAGGCCATCCGCGCGGGCGATTTTTTCATCCGCGACAAGATGCAGACCTTCGTGGCCGGCATCCCCGGCCCGGGCGGGCAGTGGCTGGAGCTCAAGCTGCCGCCCGAGCCGTCGATCGGACCCTGGGTGATCGCGGCGGTCTATTCCGCGCTGGGACTGCTGCTGTGCGCGTTCATGCTGGTGTGGGCGCTGCCCATCTGGCGCGACCTTGAGGCGCTGAAAACGGCGGCGCAGCGCATGGGGCAGGGCGACCTGCAGGCGCGCGCCCGGCTGTCGCGCCATTCCAGCATCGGCAACCTGGGTGAAACCTTCAACCAGATGTCCGAGCGCATCGGCGCCCTGATCAGCAACCAGCGCGAACTGACCAACGCCGTCTCGCACGAGCTGCGCACGCCCATCGCGCGCCTGTCGTTCGAGCTGGACATGATGGGCCGCGAGCGGGACGAGGCCGCGCGCGCGCGCCTGATCGAGGAAATGAAGAACGACGTGGCCGAGCTGGACAGCATGGCTTCCGAGCTGCTGATGTATGCGCGGCTGGAGCACAGCGACGGCGTGGCGCTGGAGGCGCAGGACGCGCGCGGCTGGCTGGACGCCGTGGTCCAGCATGCCGGTTTCGAGGCCGGCCAGCGCGGCGTGCGCTGCGAGGTGGCGCTATGCCAGGTGGCGCAGGTGCACCTGAACCAGCGCTACATGACCCGGGCCCTGCTGAACCTGCTGCAGAACGCCATCCGTTACGCCGGCGGCAATATCCGGGTGAGCCTGGTCTCGCCCGCGCCGCGCGAGTATGTGCTCATGGTGGACGACGACGGTCCCGGCATTCCGGCGGCGGACCGCGAGCGCATCTTCGAGCCATTCATCCGGCTGGACGAAAGCCGCGACCGAGGCACCGGCGGCACCGGCCTGGGGCTGGCGATCGTCAGCCGGGTGGCGCGCTGGCACAACGGCACGGCCGAGGTGGTGGACAGCCCCCTGGGCGGAGCCCGCTTCATCATCAGCTGGAAGGCGGCCTGAACGCTGCTCCGCTGCCCGCAGGGCCGCTCTGGACGGGTATCTTCAATAAACTTCACAAACATCCTGTCCAATCTTTACAAACTCCATACAAAGCAGGAAAGAACGGAGTTTGACCCATCGATAGCATGACGGCAGTTCTCATCAGAGGCTTTGCCGCACGTCATGTTTCCGTTTGCCCGTACCTTCGTCCTATGCGCATTGCTGGCTTTTGCCGGCGGTTGCCAGGGCGTGCCGCCGGCCAAGCCGCCGGCCATATCCAAGGGCGACTATCACGCGGTGGTGAGCTATCTCTCCAAGCGCATTTCCCATGACCTGAGCGCGCTGGACGTGCCCGGGCTGTCGATCGCGCTGGTCGATGACCAGAAGCTGGTCTGGAGCGCCGGGTTCGGCTATGCGGACGAGGCGCGTCACCGCAGCGCGTCCAGCGACACGCTGTACCGCGTCGGCGCGATTTCCAAGCTGGTGACGGCGGCGGGCGTCATGCGCGCCGCCGACGACGGGCGCCTGGCGCTGGACATGCCCGCGGCGCAGGCGCTGCCGCAGTGGGAGATCCAGCCGCGCCGCGCGGCCATGCAATGGCTGGGCGCGCATCCGGTCACCGCGCGCAGCCTGCTGACGCTGCGGCCGGACACGCCCGAAGACACCATGGGCAGGGCGCGTTCCGACATGGGCTACGCCTTGTTGGGCGACATGGTGGCGCACGCGGCCGAAGAGCCGTTCGACACCTACATGCGCCGCGCGATCCTGCGCCCGCTCAACATTTCCCGCGCCGGCTACCAGGCCGACGATCGCATGCTGGAGCTGCGCGCCGCCGGCTATCGGCGCGGCAAGCCCTGGTCCGAATCGCCGCTGGACAACGCGGCCGCCGAGGGCCTTTGGATGAGTTCGTCGGAGATGGCGCGCTTCAGCAGCATGCTGTTCGCCGAAGGCCGCTACCGCGATACGCGGGTGCTCAAGGCCGAGTCGGCGCAGGCGATCCTGAACCTCGAAACCGTGGCCGATGGCATCAGCCTGCCGTGCCGGCTGTCCCTGTCCTGGCTGGCCGCGCCCTGTGACGAGGACGGCGTCGCGGGCGACGCGATGCGCTCGCACAGCGGCGCCACCGAAGCCTTTCATTCCCGCTATGTACTGGCCCCGCGCGACAAGCTCGCGGTGCTGGTCATGAGCAACGCCGATACGGCCGAGCCGCTGGTGGCCTCGGTGTCGACGCTCGCCATGACGCTGATGCGCCAGGCCAAGTACGGCGACGACCTCCGCTAGATTTGACGCCGCGTGCCGCGCGGCGGATGTAAGCAGTACCTCCTCAACCTCGTTTCCCTGGAAGCTCTATGAAGCGATCTACCCTGATAGTCCTCAAGCCGCGCCGCGTGGCCGCCGCATGCACCCTGGCCCTGCTGCCCGTCATTTCGATGGCGGCCGAGGATGGCGCCGGCAACGCTTCCGGCAAGCGCGGCGCCACGTCGCGCGAACTGGAGGTCGCCAGGGGTGGCGCCACCGGCATGGTGCAGGACCAGTGGTCCTTCTACGGCACGGTGGGCGGCGCCTATGTGCCGCGTTACAGCGGCAGCGACGAGAGCGTCGCCGTGCCCGTGTTCGGCTTCGGCGTGCGCAGTCCCTACGGCATTTTCCTGAACACCGACCATGGCCTGGGTTGGGAAACCAACACGATGGGCAGCACGTTCCGCATCTACGTCGGTCCTAGCGCCTCGCGCAAGGACCACAAGAAGGGCCTGGAAGGCTCGAACGCGCTGCGCGGCATGGGCGACATCAAGAGCCGCGCGCAGGTTGGTTTCGACGCGGAGACCGACGTCGGCCCGGTGACGCTGTCCGCCTCGGTGCAGCACGCGTTCAAGAAGGGCGACGACCGCGATACCGGCAGCGCCTACACGCTGTTCAACCTGGGCGCCAGCGCCAAGGTCTATGACGGTCCGGCCGGCAAGATCGGCCTGTCGCTGAACAGCACCTTCGGCGACGGCAACTACATGCGCACCTGGTACGGCGTCAGCGGCCGCCAGTCGGCCAAGTCCGGCTATCGCAAGTACGAGGCCGAAGGCGGCCTGGAAAGCATCGCGCTGGGCGCGGTGTGGTCGTATCCGCTGAGCAAGTCCTGGACGCTGACGGCCGCCGCCGAGGCGCGCCGCCTGTTCGGCGACGCCAAGGACAGCCCGATCGTCAAGGAACGCAATCAGTACTCCGTCGGCACGATGGTCACGTACACGTATTGATGGAAGAGGGCGGGCGGATCCGCCCGCCGGATGCAAAACGGGCGCCGCATGCGGCGCCCGTTCCTGTTTCGGCGAAGTCCGGGATCAGAGACCCTGGACGCGGCGGCCGGTATCGGTCTCGAACCAGTGCAGCGGATGGCGGCCGTCCGGGCCGACGTTGACGCGGTCGCCGACCTTGGCGGGCGATTCCGACAGCTGGCGGGTGGTGCAGCGCACGACCAGCGTGGTCTTGCCGACGCGGCAGTGGACCAGTTGCTCGGAGCCCAGCGTTTCAACCATCTCGACTTCGCAGGGCACGCCCTGCGTGTTGAGCAGCATGTGCTCGGGACGCATGCCCATGATCACCTTGCGGCCACGGACCTGGGACGGTACCTGCAGCGGCGAGATTTCCAGCGGCTGGCCGTCGGCGGTCTGCACCGTGCCGTCGCCGGCCACGCTCACTTCCATCAGGTTCATCGGCGGCGAGCCGATGAAGCCGGCCACGAAGGTGGAGGCGGGTTTTTCGAACACTTCCATCGGCGTGCCGATCTGCTCCGGCACGCCCTGGTACATGACGATCATGCGGTGCGCCAGCGTCATGGCTTCGACCTGGTCGTGGGTCACGTACAGGCTGGTGGTGCCCAGGCGGCGGTGCAGCTTCATGATTTCAAGGCGCATCGCCACGCGCAGCTTGGCGTCCAGGTTCGACAGCGGCTCGTCGAACAGGAAGACCTTGGGCTCGCGCACGATGGCGCGGCCCATGGCCACACGCTGGCGCTGGCCGCCAGACAGGGCGCGCGGGCGGCGGTCCAGCAGGTGGCCAAGTTCGAGGATCTGCGCGGCGGCGTCGACGCGCTTCTTGATCTCTTCCTTCGAGAACTTGCGGATCTTCAAGCCGTAGGCCATGTTCTCGAACACGGTCATGTGCGGATAGAGCGCGTAGTTCTGGAACACCATCGCGATGTCGCGTTCGGCGGGTTCGAGATGGTTGACGACCTGGTCGTCGATCAGGATTTCGCCGCTGGTCACGGATTCCAGGCCGGCGACCATGCGCATCAGCGTGGACTTGCCGCAGCCGGACGGGCCGACGATGACGATGAACTCGCCATCCTTGACGTCCATGTCGATGCCGTGAATCACGGGCACGTTGCCGGCGTAGGTTTTCTTGACTTTGCGGAAGCTGAGAGTAGCCATGAGTTAATTCGTGTTATCTGAGTCGTGTTCGGGCGGGCGAGGTACGCAAACGCAATGGGCAAGCGTCACTTTTCAGTGTCGACCAGACCCTTGACGAACCATTTCTGCATCAGGATGACCACCAGCGCGGGCGGGATCATGGCCAGCATGGCGGTGGCCATGGTGATGTTCCATTCGGTCACGCTGTCGCCGCCGCTGATCATGCGCTTGATGCCGATCACGACGGGGTACATGTCTTCCTGGGTGGTGACCAGCAGCGGCCACAGGTACTGGTTCCAGCCATAGATGAACTGGATCACGAACAGGGCGGCGATGCTGGTCTTGGACAGCGGCAGCAGCACGTCGCGGAAGAAGCGCAGCGGGCCGGCGCCGTCGATGCGGGCGGCTTCGATCAGCTCGTCCGGCACGGTCAGGAAGAACTGGCGGAACAGGAAGGTGGCCGTGGCCGAGGCGATCAGCGGCAGCGTCAGGCCGGCGTAGCTGTTGAGCAGGCCCAGGTCGGCGACGACCTTGTAGGTAGGCGCGATCCGCACTTCCACGGGCAGCATCAGCGTGACGAAGATCATCCAGAAGAAGAACATGCGGCCGGGGAAGCGGAAGTACACCACCGCGAAGGCCGACAGCAGCGAGATCGCGATCTTGCCGATGGAGATCGCCAGCGCCATGATCAGGCTGACGTACATCATGCGGCCCACCGGCGCGCCGGCGGAGCCGCCGGACGAGCCGCCGAACAGCGCCTGCATGTAGTTGTCGACGAAGTGCTTGCCCGGGAGCAGGGACATAGGCGCGGACGCCACTTCCTGCGCCGTCTGGGTGGACGCGACGAAAGTGACGTAGAGCGGAAATGCCACCATCGCCACGCCGCAGAGCAGGATGACGTGGGCCAGAATATCCAGCCAGGGACGGCGTTCAACCATTGTTAGTAGCCTCGGACAAAATCAATACTGCACTTTGCGGTCGACGTAGCGGAACTGCACGACCGTCAAGGCAATCACAATGAACATCAGCACCACGGACTGGGCCGCGGACGAACCCAGGTCCAGGCCGCGGAAGCCGTCGCTGTACACCTTGTAGACCAGGATCGAGGTCGAGGTGCCGGGGCCGCCCTGCGTGGTGGTGTCCACCACGGCGAAGGTGTCGAAGAACGCGTAGATGATGTTGACCACCAGCAGGAAGAACGTGGTGGGCGACAGCAGCGGGAAGACGATGCTCCAGAAGCGCCGCGAGGGCGAGGCGCCGTCGATGGCGGCGGCTTCGATCAGCGAGCGCGGAATCGATTGCAGGCCGGCCAGGAAGAACAGGAAGTTGTACGACACCTGTTTCCACACGGCCGCGATCAGCACCAGCATCATGGCCTGGTTGCCGTTCAGGCGCGGGTTCCAGTTGACGCCGGAGTGGTTCAGGGCGACGGCCAGGATGCCGACCGAGGGCGAGAACATGAACAGCCACAGCACGCCGACCACGGCCGGCGCGACGGCGTAGGGCCAGATCAGCAGGGTCTTGTAGAGGCCGGCGCCGCGGATCACGCGGTCTGCCATGACGGCAAGCAGCAGCGACACGCCCAGGCCGAACACGGCCACCAGCACCGAGAACACGGCGGTGACGCGGAACGAGTCCAGGTAGGCTTGCTGCTTGAACAATTCGACGAAGTTGTCGATGCCGACGAACTCGGACGACAGGCCGAAGGCGTCTTCGAGCCGCATGGACTGCCACATGGCTTGTCCGGCGGGCAGGAAGAAGAAGACCACTGTGATGACGATCTGCGGCAGCAGCAGCAGATAGGGCAGGGTCTTATGCCCGAATACAACGCGTTTTTCCATAGGGGGAACCCAAGGGTACAGAAAAGCGGCGATGGAAGATCGCCGCCGGAAGAACCTCGTGCCTGAAAGCACGATAGGCTCAAAGCCCCAAAATGACCAGGGCTTCAAGCCTGTGCAACTATAGACGCGGCGGCCCGTCGCCGGGCCGCCGCGGGATGCCTCCCTGGCGGGAGGCGGGCATTACTTTACGCTTTTCTCGAACTTTTCCAGCAGCTCGTTGCCGCGCTTGACGATGTTCTCGGCGCCGTCCTTGGCCGTGACCTTGCCCGAGACGATGCGCTCGATCTCGGCGTCCTCGATCTCACGGATCTGCGGCAGGAAGCCCAGGCGCAGGCCGCGCGATTGGGCGGTGGTTTCCACGTTCAGCTGCTTGACGCCGACTTCGGTGCCGGGGTTCTTGTCGTAGAAGCCTTCCTTCTTGGTCAGCTCGTAGGCGGCCTTGGTGACGGGCACGTAGCCGGTTTGCTGGTGCCAGCGGGCGGCGATCTCGGGGCTGGCCAGGAACTTGAAGAAGGCGGTCACGCCCTTGTAGGTTTCCGGCTTCTTGTTGGCGAAGACCCACAGCGAGGCGCCGCCGATGATGGTGTTCTGCGGCGCGCCCTGCACGTCCGCGTAGTAGGGCAGGGTGGAGGTGCCGAATTCGAACTTGGCGTTCTTGGCGATGTTGGCGCGCAGGCCCGACGAGCCGGTGATCATGGCGCACTTGCCGCTGATGAACAGCGAGTTCGGCTCGTCGCCGCGTCCGCCGTACATGAAGATGCCTTCCTTGCCCAGCTTGGCCAGGTTTTCCAGGTGGCGCACGTGCAGCGGGGTGTTCACGGCGACGCGGGCGTCCAGGCCGCCGAAGCCGTTGTCCTTGGTGGCGTAGGGCACGTTGTGCCAGGCCGAGAAGGTTTCCAGCTGGACCCACGACGGCCACGAGGTGGTGTAGCCGCATTCCTGGCCGGCGGCCTTGAGCTTCTGGCCGGCGGCGGCCAGCTCTTCCCAGGTCTTGGGCGGCTTGTCGGCGTCCAGGCCGGCCTTCTTGAAGGCGTCCTTGTTGTAGTAGAACACCACGGTCGAGCTGTTGAACGGCATCGACACCAGCTTGCCGTCGGCCGACGAGTAGTAGCCGGCCACGGCGCCGATGAATTCCTTGGGATCGATCGGGTTGCCGGCTTCTTCGGACATCTGCTGCACCGGCTTGATGGCGCCCTTGGCGTACACCATGGTGGCGGTGCCGACTTCGAAGACCTGGAGGATGTCGGGCGCGTTGCCGGCGCGGAACGCGGCGATGCCCGCATTCATCGACTCGCCGTAGTTGCCCTTGTAGACTGCCTTGACCTGGTATTCGGGGTTCTTCTTGTTGAACTCGTCGACCAGCCCGTTGACGCGGTCGCCCAGCGCGCCTTCCATCGAGTGCCAGAACTGGATCTCGGTGGCGGCATGGGCCGAGGCGCCGGCGAACGCGGCCATGACGGCGGCGAAGGTGAGGGCAATACGGTGGGATCGCATGGTGTGGTTTCCTCCTGTGGGGCGTGTCGCGGCCGGGTTTTCTGGCCGCGGAAAACACGTCACCTTATGAATTGTTTGTGACAAAAGCGTGACTTTCACATCACTCCAAACGGCTGTCAAATTGCGCGTTTTGGGCGCGAACGAACATTCTTCATTTTTTTCCCAGGGACATGACGGTTTACAATCCTCCCATTATGAAAAACGAACTTTCGATTGCGTTCATCGGTGGCGGCAATATGGCCGCCGCCCTGGCTTCCGGGCTGGCTGGCAAAGTATGCCCCGCCGGCAACATCCATGTCATTGACATAAACGAGGATGCGCACGCCTCGTGGCAGGCGCGCGGCATGACCACCGCCAGGTCGGCCGACGAGGCCCTGGCGCGGTGCCGCGTCTGGGTGTTCGCGGTCAAGCCACAGAACATGAAAGACGTTGTGGCGTCCACGCGTCAGTGGCTGCGTCCGGACACGCTTGTGGTAAGCGTGGCGGCCGGCATCCGCGCCGATACCCTGGCTGGCTGGCTGGGCACGCCGGAACAGCCGTTCAGCCGCCTGGTGCGCTGCATGCCGAACACGCCGGCCCTGGTGGGCGCCGGCATGACCGGCCTGGCCGCGCTGGACGGCGTGGGCCAGGAAGATCGCGAACTCGCGGCCAGCCTCTTGTCCAGCGTGGGCGACGTCGTCTGGGTGGCCGATGACGCGGCGCTGGATGGCGTGACCGCGCTGTCGGGCAGCGGCCCGGCCTATGTGTTCCTGTTCCTGGAGGCCCTGATCGCCGGCGGCCAGAAGGTCGGCCTGACGGCCGAGCAGGCGCGCCAGCTTGCATTGGGCACGCTGGCCGGCGCCACCAAGCTCGCGGCCGAATCGTCCGAGCCGCCGTCCGTGCTGCGCGAGCGCGTCACGTCCAAGGGCGGCACCACGGCCGCCGCGCTGGCGTCCTTCGGCGCGGCGGGCTTCGCCGGCATCGTTGAGGACGCGCTGGCGGCCGCGGCGCGCCGTTCGCGCGAGCTGGCGGAGGAATTCGGCAAATGAGCGCGCAGGCGAGCCGCTACGAAGCCATGCGCGCGCCGCAGTTCGCGGTGGCGGTGCTGTGCATGCTGCTGGTGGTGGTGGGTTCCAACATCCTGGTGCAGGTGCCGCTGAACGACTGGCTGACCTGGGGCGGGCTGTCCTATCCGGTGGCGTTCCTGGTCACCGACGTGCTGAACCGCCGGTTCGGTCCGTCGGCGGCGCGGCGCGTGGCCTGGTTCGGTTTCGCCGCCGCGCTGGTCGTCTCGTTCTGGGTGGCCTCGCCGCGCATCGCGCTGGCCTCGGGCCTGGCCTATATCTGCGCCCAGCTGGTCGACATCCAGGTCTTCGATCGCCTGCGCGACCAGCGCTGGTGGCGCGCGCCGCTGATCTCGGGCGTGCTGGGCGCCGTGCTGGACACGGCCGTGTTCTTCAGCGTGGCCTTCGCCGCCACGGGCACGCCCTGGCTGACCTGGATGGCGGGCGACCTGGCGATCAAGCTGGCGGTCAACATCAGCATGCTGGCGCCGTTCCGCGCGCTGATGTGGAACCTGGCCAAGCCGGCCAACGCCTGAAGCCAGGCGGGGCAGGGAAGAGGCGGCCCAGGGGCCGCCTCTTGTCATTTGGGGCCGCGCGCGCCTTGGCGTATGGCGTCGCGCTGACATTATTGAAACCGATCGATATATCCCGGGCGCGAACGCGCAGGATTAACACGCTAATTATTATCCGTAAGTCTTGCGTAAGGACTGTATTTAAATGCGAATGCGCAAACGCGGATAATGATTTTTCGCAAAGCGCAGATGCTGAAACGGCCCCGGCGCGCAAGAGGGTAAACAAGGCGGGATTGCGATTTCTCCTGCGATTTCACGGGCTTGTAGCCTCGATGCGGCACGATTAAAGATTTCTCCACAAATATTGGGGATTACACGCAGTGACAGTGTGGCGGCTTGCTTCCAGAATACCGCCCACATCGTGTTTTCGCCCAAGAAGCCGGCAACGCGCGGCACGAATCACGGGGCACACTCCCGCGAATTCGGACCGGTCCGAGCCGCTCAAAACCTCGCTGGAGAACTACGCATGAAGTTTCTGCATCGCCTTACCCCGGTAGCCGTCGCGCTTGGGGCGCTTGCCCTGGCAGGTTCCGTGCATGCCGCCGACACCATCAAGATCGGCATCCCCCAGCCGATGACCGGCCCCAACACCCAGTACGGCGACCAGATCCAGGCTGGCGCGCTGACCGCCATCGAAACGATCAACGCCAAGGGCGGCGTCAAGGGCAAGAAGCTCGAACCCATCCTCATCGACGACGGCTGCGAACCGAAGCAGGCCGTGCCGGCCGCCAACCGCGTGGTCAACTCCGGCGCCAAGTTCGCCGTGGCGCATGCGTGCTCGGGCGTGACCGTGGCCGCCGTGAACGTCTACGAACAGGAAGGCATCGTCGGCATCACCCCGGGCGCCACGTCGCCGCTGGTGACCGACACCATCAAGCCGCACTACTTCTTCCGCACGATCGGCCGCGACGACCAGCAAGGTCCGTATGCCGCTCGCTACATCGCCAAGACCCTCAAGCCGCAGAAGGTCGCCGTGCTGCACGACAAGCAGACCTACGGCTCGGGCGTGGCCACCCAGGTCAAGGACACGCTGACCAAGGAAGGCGTGAACGTCGCGCTGTTCGAAGGCATCAACGTCGGCGACAGCGACTATTCGGCCATCATCACCAAGCTCAAGTCGGCCGGCGTGGACCTGGTCTACTTCGGCGGCTATCACCCCGAGCTGGGCCTGCTGCTGCGCCAGTCGCGCGAACAGGGCCTGAAGGTCCAGTTCATGGGTCCGGAAGGCACCGCCAACCAGGACCTGGTGGCGATCGCCGGCCCGGCCATCGAGGGCCTGCTGGTCACGCTGCCCGCCGACTTCACCAAGCTGCCGGGCAACGAAAGCATCGTCAAGGCCTTCAAGGACGCCAAGCGCGATCCGGACGGCGCCTTCCAGATGCCGGCCTATGCCGCGGTCCAGATCCTGGCCGACAGCATCACCGCGGTGGGCGAAGATCCCGCCAAGGTGGCCGACTACATGCACAAGACCACCTTCAACACCGGCATCGGCAAGGTCGAGTACGACGCCAAGGGTGATTTGAAGAACTTCGAGTTCGCCGTCTACAAGTGGGACAAGAACGGAAAGAAGACCCAGCTGTAAACTCGCGATCCCGCCGGCGTGGTGCCGGCGTGTAGGGCCTGTCCTTGCCGTCATGCCGTAATCCGCGTAGCGAAGCGCCAAAAGCGCTGTGCGGCCGGCAGGCGCCGATGGCAGGCCCTTATAAAATACGCCCAGGTTTCCGGCTCCGGGTCTCACTACCGGAGCCGGAACTATTTGGAGCACAGAGAAATAATGTCTGACCTCATACCCCAACTTACCCAGCAATTCTTCAACGGATTGTCTCTGGGCGCGATCTACGCGCTGATCGCCATCGGCTACACAATGGTCTACGGCATCATCGGTATGATCAACTTCGCCCACGGCGAAATCTATATGATCGGCGCCTATGTCGGCCTGGTCACCTTGACGTCCATCGGCACCAACAGCGGTTTGCCCGTGCCATTCATCATCGCCGCCATGCTGCTCGTGGCCATCGTGGTCACCGGCATCTACGGCTTTTCCGTCGAACGCGTGGCCTACCGGCCGGTCCGCAACAGCCCCAGGCTGGTCGCGCTGATCTCGGCCATCGGCATGTCGATCTTCCTGCAGAACTGGGTGGCCCTGGGCCAGGGCGCCCGCGACATGGCCGTGCCGTCGCTGGTTTCCGGCGCGGTGCAGTTCCACATGGGATCCGACTTCGATGTCACGGTGCCGTATTCGCGCATCATGATCATCGTGGTGACCGTGGTGCTGATGGTGGGCCTGACGCTGTTCATCAAGTACTCGCGCATGGGCCGTGCCTCGCGCGCCTGCTCGCAGGACATGCACATGGCCAACCTGCTCGGCATCGACACCAACCGGGTGATCTCCTTCACGTTCGTGATGGGCGCGATCCTGGCGGCGGTGGGCGGCGTGCTGATCGCCATCACCATCGGCAAGCTCAATCCCTTCATCGGCTTCCTCGCCGGCATCAAGGCCTTCACGGCAGCGGTGCTGGGCGGCATCGGCAGCATCCCCGGCGCCATGCTGGGCGGCGTGCTGCTGGGCCTGGCCGAGACCTTTGCGGCAGCCTACATCTCGTCGCAGTACAAGGACATCGTGGCGTTCTCGCTGCTGGTCCTGATCCTGCTGTTCCGTCCCACCGGGCTGTTGGGCAAACCTGAGGTGGAAAAAGTCTGATGTCGAACAACAATCTGAAAAACGCCACGATGGCGGCGGTGCTGACCGCCGTCATCGTCACCCCTGTCTTCGGCCTGCAGCTGATCCGCCAGGGCGCACGTACCTCGATGGAGTCCAACTGGTCGCTGGTGGCGCTTGCCGCCGCGGTCGTGTTCGTGTTCCAGCTGCTGCGCCCCTGGCTGGCCAAGCCGTTCCAGAAACTGAAGACGGGCCTGCCGACCCTGCCGTCGTCGCCGGCCAAGAGCAACAAGCTGCTGGTGCTGCTGGTCCTGGCCGCGGCCGTGATCTGGCCGTTCTTCGCCGGCCGCAGCTCGGTCGACATCGCCACGCTGGTGCTGATCTACGTGATGCTGGGCCTGGGCCTGAACATCGTCGTGGGTTTTGCCGGGCTGCTGGACCTGGGCTTCGTCGGCTTCTATGCCGTCGGCGCCTATACCTACGCCTTGCTGTACCACTGGGGCGGCTGGAGCTTCTGGGAAGCGCTGCCGTTCTCGGGCGCGATGGCCGCGCTGTTCGGCTTCGTCCTGGGCTTTCCGGTGCTGCGCCTGCGCGGCGACTACCTGGCCATCGTGACGCTGGGCTTCGGTGAAATGATCCGCCTGCTGCTGATCAACCTGAACACGCTGACCGGCGGTCCGGACGGCATCTCGGGCATTCCGAAGCCGTCGGTGCTTGGCCTGGAAATGACGCGCCGCGCCAGCACCGAGGGCGGCACCACGTTCCACGACTTCTTCGGCCTCACGTTCCAGAACCAGCACATGGTGATCTATCTGTACATGATGGCCTTGCTGCTGGCGCTGGTCACGCTGTTCGTGTCCACGCGCCTGATCCGCATGCCGGTCGGCCGGGCCTGGGAAGCCCTGCGCGAAGACGAGATCGCCTGCCGTTCGCTGGGCCTGAACCCCACCCGCATCAAGCTGTCCGCGTTCACGCTGGGCGCGACCTTCGCCGGCTTCGGCGGCGCGTTCTTCGCGGCGCGCCAGGGCATGGTGAATCCGGAGTCCTTCACCTTCATCGAATCAGCGCTGATCCTGGCCATCGTGGTGCTGGGCGGCATGGGTTCGCAGGTGGGCGTGATCCTGGCGGCGGTGCTGCTGACCGTGCTGCCCGAGCTGGCGCGCGAGTTCGCCGAGTACCGCATGCTGATGTTCGGCCTGGTGATGGTGTTGATGATGATGTGGCGTCCGCAGGGGTTGTTGCCCATGAAGCGTCCCCACGTGGAGCTGTCCAAATGAGCGAGGCGTTGCTTAAAGTATCCGGACTGACCATGCGGTTCGGCGGCCTGCTGGCCGTCGACAGCGTGGCCTTCGAAGTCAAATCCGACGAGGTATTCGCCATCATCGGCCCGAACGGGGCCGGCAAGACCACGGTGTTCAACTGCGTGGGCGGCTTCTACGCGCCCACCGCGGGCGAGATCCTGATGGACGGCAAGGCCATCACCGGCCTGCCCAGCCACAAGGTCGCGCGCCACGGGCTGGTGCGCACGTTCCAGAACGTGCGCCTGTTCAAGCAGCTGACCGTGCTGGAAAACCTGCTGGTCGCCCAGCACACCCAGGTCGAGGCGCGCCTGCTGCCGGGCTTGCTCAAGCTCAAGTCCTATCGCCAGTCGGAGGCCGATGCACTGGCGCGCGCGGCGCAATGGCTGGACTTCATGGGCCTGCGCGAGTTCGCCAACCGCGAGGCCGGCAACCTGGCCTACGGCCACCAGCGCCGCCTGGAGATCGCGCGCTGCATGATCACCAAGCCGCGCCTGCTCATGCTGGACGAGCCGGCAGCCGGCCTGAACCCGCAGGAAAAGCGCGATCTGCAATCGCTCATCGACCAGCTGCGCCGCGAGTTCGGCGTGGCGGTGCTGCTCATCGAGCACGACATGAGCCTGATCATGGGCATCTCCGACCGCATCCTGGTCATGGAGCACGGCAAGCCCATCACTACCGGCACCCCCGAGCAGGTGCGCAACGACGAGCGCGTCATCAAGGCGTACCTGGGGGAGGAATAAATGCTGAAGCTGGAAAACATACACACCTACTACGGCGCCATCCAGGCGCTGAATGGCGTGTCGGTGGATGTCAACAAGGGCGAGATCGTCACCCTGATCGGCGCCAACGGCGCCGGCAAGACCACGCTGCTCATGACCGTCTGCGGCAATCCCAGGGCCAAGGAAGGCAAGATCACGTTCGAGGGCGAGGACATCACCCACAAGGACACGCACCACATCATGCGCAACGGTATCGCCATTTCTCCGGAAGGGCGGCGCGTGTTCAAGGACCTGACGGTCGCCGAGAACCTGATGATGGGCGGCTTCTTCGCCAAGCGCGACGAAATCCACGAGGGCATCGACCACGTCTACGGCCTGTTCCCCCGGCTGAAGGAGCGCGCCAGCCAGCGCGCCGGCCTGATGTCCGGCGGCGAGCAGCAGATGCTGGCCATCGGCCGCGCGCTGATGACCCGTCCGCGCCTGCTGCTGCTGGACGAGCCCACGCTGGGCCTGGCGCCGCTGGTGATCGCGCAGATCTTCGACATCATCCGCGAGATCCGCGAGCAGGGCGTGACGGTGTTCCTGGTCGAGCAGAACGCCAACAAGGCGCTGCAGGTGGCCGACCGTGGCTACGTGCTGGAGAACGGCCGCGTCGTGCTGCAGGACACGGGCGCCAATCTGCTGGTCAATGACGAGGTCCGCAAAGCCTACTTGGGCGGCTGACCAATTTCCCCCGCGAAGGGAGTGGGCGCACCGCGAGGTGCGCTTTTTTTTATCCGGGATGCGGGGGAAGGGAGGGCGGCTCAGGCCGCGATGCGGGCGCCCGGCGCGTCGGCCAGGTAGCGGTCGATGGCGGCGCGCGCCAGCGCGTCGATCGAGTCGGTGAGCGTGATGTCCAGGCCGGGACGCAGCGCGTGCGGCACGGCCAGCGGCAGCTCGGTGCAGCCCAGCACCACGGCGTCGGCGCCGCGCGCCTTCAGGCGTGCGATGCACTCGGCCGCCGGCGCGAAGGCCTGTTCGAGCTGGTTCCCCTTCACGGCGCGGATCGAGCCCATGCAATAGCGCTCGACCTCGTCCTCGTCAGGAACCACGCATTCATAGCCCTGGGCCTCGAGATGGCGCTGGTACAGGCCCAGCTTGAGCGTGGCGGCGGTGCCCATCAGGCCGATGCGGCCCTTGGGCAGGCCGAGCCGGCGCAGGTCGTCGATGACCGCCTCGATGATGTGCAGCACCGGCAGCCGGGTGGCGGCCGCGATCTGGTCGTACCAGAGGTGCGCGGTATTGCACGGGATGGCGATCAGCTGCGCGCCCGCGCGTTCCAGGAAGCGCACGCCTTCGACCATGTGGGGCAGGGGATTCTCGCCGCCGGCCATGTAGGCGCTGGAGCGGTCGGGGATGCGGGGATCGTTGCGCAGCAGCGTGGGAATGTGCTGCTGGTCGACATCGGCGGGCGTGAGCGCCGCCAGGCGCAAGGCGAAGGCGGCGCCGGCCATGGGGCCCATGCCGCCCAATACACCCAGGTAACAACCCTGGGAAAAGCTATTCACTTTAAGACTCCGAAGCGGTGCTGCGCCGGGCTCGGAAAGCGGCCCGGCCTCTGGCATGCCGCGATGTTCCGCGAGCCGGCCGGACAAGGGCATCGCTGCCCGTACCTGACTGTTCGCTGAATGAGGGCGCCGCATGTCGCGGCGCCCAGGCGGCGCCAAGCCGCCATCATACGCCTGCCCGGCGCGGACCCGCTGGCGGGCCTGCGCCGCGCGGCGGACTTACTCCAGGCCTTCGGCCTTGCGGGCGGCCTTCACGCCGCTGTTTTCCTGCATGCGCTTGAAGAACGCGGCCAGGTTGTCCAGGCCGGTCAGGTCGACCTGCTTGCCATGCGCCCAGGTCAGCACCACGTAGAGATAGGCGTCGGCCACGCTGGGGTCGGCGCCCACCAGGTAGGACTTGCCGGCCAGTTGGGCATCGAGCTGCGCGAACAGCTTGGAGAGCAGCTTGGAAGCGCTGGCGGCCAGTTCCTTCTGCGCGCCTTCCTCGGACAGGAAGCGCATCGGCGCGAAGACCAGCGAGAAGGTCTTGTGCAGGTCGGAGTTGATGAAGCCCAGCCAGCGGCGCACTTCGGCGCGGGAGCGCGCGCTGCCGTCGCCCATCAGCTTGCTTTGCGGGGCCTGTTCGGCCAGGTATTCGAGGATGGCGACGTTCTGCGTGAGGGTCCAGTCGCCGTCGGCCAGCGCGGGAACCGCGCCCAGCGGATTGATCTTCAGGAACTCCGGACCCTTGAGCTCGTCGCGGCTGAGCTTGTGCGTTTCATAGGGCTTGCCCAGCCATTCCAGCACGATGTGGGAAGCGAGCGAGCATGCGCCGGGCATGTAGTACAGTTTCATTTGAAGGCGTCTCCTGTGGGGCAGGGCGGGAGGCGACCCGTCCTTGCCGCATATGGTACGCCACTCATGTGGCGACGATGCGTGATAGCCCCACGATATATGCCGCCGCGTCCGCCGCCTTGCGCGAGGATCGTCGGACGGACGCCGCGCCATTCGCCACGCGCCCATGCCGTAGCCGGAGATGACCATGCCGCCTCGTGCCGCCGCAACGCTGTCCGTCCTCCTGTCCGGCGCCGTGCTCGCGGCCTGCGCCTGGTCAGCAACCGTGCGCGCCGAGTCCGTGTCGGCCGGCACGGAGACTCCGGCCGCCGCGCCGACCCAGGTCACGCCGGTGGCGGGCGGCCTGGAACATCCCTGGGCCATGGCCTTCCTGCCCGATGGCGGCATCCTCATCACCGAACGCCCCGGCAATCTGCGGCTGCTGCGCATTCCCGGCGGCCTGTCCGCGCCCTTGAAGGGCGTGCCCAAGGTGGCCGCCCAGGGGCAGGGCGGCCTGCTCGACGTGGCCTTGTCGCCGGATTTCGCCAAGGACCGCCTGGTCTACCTGTCCTATGCCGAGGCCGGCGACGGACGCGCCGGCACCGCCGTGGGACGCGGCCGGCTGGCCGAGGATGGCGTCCGCCTGGAGGATTTCCGCGTCCTGTTCCGACAGGAGCCCAAGTTGTCCGAGGGGCTGCATTTCGGGTCCCGCCTGGTGCTGGACGGCAAGGGCTATCTGTACATCGCGCTGGGCGAGAACAACCAGCGCTCCACCGCGCAAGACCTGGGCAAGCTGCAGGGCAAGGTGGTGCGCATCAAGGCGGACGGTTCGGTGCCGCCGGACAATCCCTTCGCCGGCAAGGCCGGCGCGCGCCCCGAGATCTGGTCCTATGGCCACCGCAATCCCCAGGGCATGGCGCTGAACCCCTGGTCCGGCGAGCTCTGGGAAAACGAGCATGGGCCGCGCGGCGGCGACGAGATCAATCTGATCAAGCCGGGGCTGAACTACGGCTGGCCCCTGGCGACCTACGGCATCAACTATTCCGGCCAGCCCATCCCCGAAGCGCGAGGCCAGACGCTGCCGGGCATGGAGCCGCCGCTGTACTGGTGGCCCAAGTCGCCGGCCATCAGCGGCATGGCGTTCTACGACGCGCCCAGGTTTCCGGCATGGCGCCATTCGCTTTTCATCGGCGCGCTGGCCGAGCGCAACCTGATCCGGTTGACGCTGGATGGCGACAAAGTGGTGGCGCAGGAACGCCTG
>NZ_JAGTJY010000081.1:0-25123 GCF_018195695.1 Achromobacter sp. Marseille-Q0513
GCGTGGGGCTGGGCGGGCTGGACCTGGCGACCGGCGGCGCGCTGACGGTGGCCGAAGCGCTGATGCTGGCCGATGGCGCACAGGTGGCGCTGACGGCCGGCAGGATCGACGTGCGCGCCGGCGTCACGACGCATGGTGGCGACATCAAGCTGAGCAATACCTTCGTGTCGCCCGACGCGAGCACCAAGCCGCGCGCCTTGTCCAAGGCGGGCGAGGTGGCGGCCATCGTGCTGCGCGAAGGCGCGGCGCTGGACGCGAGCGGGCGCTGGGTGGACCTGCAAGGCCGGGGCGTGGCCTCGCCGTGGCTGGGTCGGCTCGACGGCGGCCGCGTGACGCTGGACTCGCCGCATGGCATCGCGGTGGCGGCGGGCTCGCTGATCGACGTGTCTTCGGGCGGCGCGGTGCTGCACAAGGGCGAGACGCGCGCGGGCAAGGGCGGCGACGTGACGCTGCGGGCCGGTACGCCGGAGGTGGAAGGCGCGCAGGGCGCGCTGAAGATGGCGGGACAGCTGCGCAGCTACGGCATGGCCGGCGGCGGCACGCTGACGCTGGAGACGGACGGGACGGTGGTGATTGGCGGCGCGGATGCGCTGGCTAGCACGCTGGCCAACACGCCTGCCGGCGCACAGCAGCCCAAGCTCCAGCCTCAACCGCTGCTGCTGGACCCGTCGCTGCTGCGCACGGGCTTCGCGAAATACGACATCAACGGCCGCAACGGCCTGCGCGTGGCTGACGGCACGGTGCTGGACGTGGCCATGCCGGTGTACCGCTACGAGCCGGGCGATGAGGCCACGGGCCTGCGGCCGGCGCCGGCGCTGCTGCTGCCGCCGGCGTATCAGGAGGATCCGTTCAGGGGCGCGCTGACGCAGCGCGCGGGCGTGGACCTGACGCTGCGCTCGCAGCGCCAGGATCATGAGGGCGGTCATCTGCGCATCGGCGCCGGCGCGGTGGTGTCGGTCGATCCGGGCCGTTCGATCACGCTGTTGGGCGGCGGATCGAGCAGCATCGTGGTCGATGGCCGTCTGAACGCCTGGGGCGGCGCCATCTCGCTGGACATCAACGGACCGGCGACCAACAACCCCAAGACCAGCCTGCAACCCCACGCGCGCAGTATCTGGATCGGCGAACAGGGCGTGCTGGACGTGGCCGGGCGTGCCGTCAGCGCGACGGCGGTCGACGGCCGGCGCTACGGCAAGCTGGCCAATGGCGGCACCATCGCCATCGGCGGCAAGCTGGACTGGGATGCCAGCGGCAAGGCCACGGCGCCTGACGTGGCGGTCGTGCTGCGTCCCGGCGCGCGGCTCGACGCGTCCGGCGTCAGCGCGGTCTTCGACTATCAGGACGGCGCGCGCACGCGCACCGTCGCGGTGGCGTCCGACGGCGGCAGCATCGTGCTCAAGTCGTCCCACAGCCTGCACCTGGACGGCGCCATGGCGGCGCGCGCGGGCGGGGCGGGCGCGGCCGGCGGCACGCTGGCCATCGCGCTGGAAACGCCGGTCTTTCCGGTCTGGGTGGCGCCGGACGACGCGCTGCGCGCGCAGCGCGAATTCACGATCTCGCAGCACGCGCAGGACAGCGGCCTGCCGGCCGGCATCCAGCCCGGTCAGGCGGCGCTGGCGTCGCGCTACGGCGCCGGCCGCTTGTCGGCGGACCAACTGGCCGCCGGCGGTTTCGACAATCTGTCCTTGCTGGTCAACGGCATCCTTGGCTTCGACGGCGACGTGAGCCTGAGCGCGCGCCAGAGCCTGCGCCTGTATGCCGGCGCCTATGGCCTGACCGAGCGCGCGGCGGCCGGCAGCGCCGTGCGCCTGGCCACGTCGCATCTGCGCCTGGCCGGCGCCACGGGCGACGTGACGGACAGCGACGCCATGTATTCGGTGAATTGGCGCAAGGGAGCGTCCAGGCGCGCCAGCGACGCGCGCTTCAGCGCCGAGGCCGACCTGATCGAAGTGCGCGACCGCGCGGGCTTCGGCGGCGCCAACGGCAGCATCGAGCAGCAGGCCGGTCCCGCCGTGACGATAGACCGGCGCGGCTTCGCCGACGTCGAGCTGTACAGCCGAGGCGACTTGCGCCTGCTGGGCGGCACCGCCGCGCGCGGCCTGGCGGGCAAGACCACCACGGAACTCGCCGCCACCGGCAATCTGACCATCACCGCCGCGCAGATCTATCCGGCGGCCGATGTCGATGCGCAGATCGTGGCCGGCTACCAGCCGGGCAATACGCTGGAGATCCGCCGCCATGCCGGCGCCGATCCGGCCGCGCCGGCGTCCGTCTTCGGCCGCCTGCTGCTGGGCGCCAACACCCTGCGCCAGGGCGGGATCGTGCGCGCGCCGCTGGGTCAGCTGGTCCTCGGGACGGATGCGCGCGGCGCCTCGGCCGTGCGCGCCGAGCGGACCGAGCTGCTGCCAGGCAGCATCACGTCGGTTAGCGCGGCTGGCCTGATCCTGCCCTATGGCGGCACCGTGGACGGGCTGGCCTATCAATACAGCGGCACGACGATCACGCCACGGCCGCTGGGCGCCAGCGGCATCACGCTGGTGGGCGACAACGTGGTCGGCGCGGCGGGCGCCGTGCTGGACCTGTCCGGCGGCGGCAACCTGACGGGCGCGGGCTTCATTCCCGGCCGCGGCGGCTCGGTCGACATCCTGCGCACGCCGCTGGCCAACGCCAATCCGGTATTCAAGAACAGCGCGGCCGGCAATGCCGTCTATGCCATCGTGCCGGGCTACGCGGATCACTACGCGCCGGTCCTGGCCGACGCCGGCGCGGGCCAGCCGCTGGCGGGGCAGCAGGTCACGCTGCAACAGGACGCGGGCGGGCTCAAGGCCGGCACCTACACGCTGCTGCCGTCCACCTACGCCATGCTGCCCGGCGCCTACCGCGTCGAGATCGGCCCCCAGGCCATGCCGGGCGCGCCGTCCGTGGTGAACGGTTACGGATCCCAGGTGGCGACGGGCTATCTGGGCGTGGCCAACACGGGCATCCTGAAGTCCCTGCCGAACCAGCTGCTGGTGACGTCCGGCGACGTGCTGCGCAAGCACGCCAGCTACAACGAAACCGGCTACGACGCCTTCGTCGTGGCGGACGCCGCGCGCAAGGGCGGCATGCGCGGCCAGATCGCGGCCGACGCCCATGATCTCACGCTGGACTACCGCTATTTCAAGCCGCGGCCGGACAAGCCGCTGCTGGATTTCAACGGCGTGGCGCGCTTCGGCCGAGGCGATCAAAGCGGCCTGGGCGGCACCTTGATGGTCCAGGGTTACCGACTGGAGATCCTGCCCGATGGCGGCGTCGCCAGTGCGCCGGACGCGGCCGGGTTGCATGCCAGCGACCTCAACAAGTTCGGCGCTTCGCGCATGATCCTGGGCGGCTCGCTGGCCATGCGCCACGGCGACAACGTGGCGACCTTCCGCGCCGAGGCCTGGGAACTGACGCTGCGTTCCGGCGCCGTGCTGCGCGCGCCGGAAGTGTTCCTGCTGAGCCAGGCGTCCTTTGCCGAAGGCACCCGGATCGAGCGCGGCGCGTCGATCAACACGCTGGGCATGGGCGCCGCCGCCTACGACTCGACCCGTGGCGTGACCTTCGAGGCCGGCAACGCGTCGGTGCTGGGCCTGTCCAACGGCTGGATCAACCTGATGGCGCCGGAAGAGGGTCTCAGCAAGATCAGCGTGGGCGAATGCTTGTCCGTGGGCCCATGCGCCGGCGAGTCCACGCTGTATGCGCAAGGCACGATGGCGGTGGCGACCAACCGCTCGTTCTCGATGTCGGACCATGTGCGCTACGGCGCCCGGAACATGGTGCTGGCGGTGTCCGCCGTGAACATGGGTAGCGATGCCGCGCTGGCGCGCGCCGCCGCGGCGGGACAGCTGCCGTCGGGCATGTCGATGAACCAGGACGTGCTGTCGCGCCTGCTGGCGGGCAATGCCGGCGCGGGCGTGCCCGCGGTCGAGAACCTGATCTTCAATGCGCGCGACGCCGTCAATATGTACGGCCCGGTGGAGCTCGATGCGCGCGGCGGCGCCACCGGCAAGCCCGCGCTGCAACGCCTGGTGATCGGCGCGCCGGCCATCTACGGCTATGGCGCGGCGGGCGATACGGCGCTCATCCGGGCGCCCGAGATCGTCTGGACCGGAACCATGCCCAAGCGCAGCGACGGCGGCTCGGCCGATGTCACCCGGCCGCAGGCCGGCGCGGCCATCGCCGGCCTGCTGGGCGACGGCGCGCTGGCACTGGCCGCCGACCGCATCGTGCTGGGCTACGCGCCCGGTACGCAACCGGCCGCCGGCGGTGTGTCGGAACGGCTGGCGCTGGGCTTCGGCCAGGTCCGCCTGAACGCGGCCGAAAGCCTCAGCGCCAATGGTTCGGGCACGCTGGCCATTCATCACCGCCAGGGCGCCTACGTCGCGGGCAAGGGCTACGCGTACAGCGGCGGCGAACTGCTCATCAACACGCCGCTGCTCAAGGGCGCGGCCGCCTCGGTCAGCCGGATCAGCGCCGGCGGCGACATCGTGGTGCGCGGGCCGGCGGGCCAGACCGGCAGCGATGCGCTGGGCGCGGAGCTGAAGCTGGCCGCGCGCAACATCGTCCTGGACGCGCGGGTGGCGCTGCCCTCGGGCAAGCTGAGCCTGGAGGCCGACCAGGACATCCGGCTGGGCGACGGCGCGCAGCTCGACCTGGGCGGACGCGCGGTGGGCTTTTTCGAGCAGACGCGCTACAGCCAGGGCGGCGACCTGATCCTGCGCAGCCGGACCGGCAATATCGCGCAGGCGGCGGGCTCGTCCATCGACCTGTCCGCGCGCAACAACAATGCCGGCACGCTGCAGGCCGTCGCGCTGGGCGCGGCGGCGGGCCGCATCGCCCTGGATGGCCGCATCCTGGGCGGCGCCAGCGGCCGCTACGATGCCGGCGGCACGTGGGTGCCGCACGCGGGCGCCGAGATCACGCTGCGCGGCCAGACCGTGGCCGATTTCGCCGGCCTGAACGCGCGCCTGAACGACGGGCAGGCCTTTGGCGCGCGCCGTTTCCAGATCAAGCAGGGCGACCTGACGGTGGGCGACGAAGTGCGCGCACGCCAGGTCAGCATTTCGGTGGACAACGGCAGCCTGACCGTGGCCGGCCGCATCGACGCCAGCGGCTTCCAGACCGGCGCGATCAGCCTGGCGGCCGGACGCGACCTGACCGTGCTGGGCACGCTGGACGCGCACGGCACCGGCCTGCGCCGCGACAGCTACGGCTTCATCATCGACAGCCCCAATCGCGCCCTGGTTTCGCTGACCGCGCGCGACGGCACGCTGACGCTGGGGCCGCAGGCCCGCATCGACCTGCGCGCGGGCACCGAGGCCGCCGGCCACGACGGCCGCGCGCGCGGCACGCTGGACCTGAACGCCAGCCGGACCGGCGCCACCGATGGCAGCCGCGACGGCGCGGGCGCCAACGACGTCGCGCTGGTGGTGCAGGGCCGTCCGCAGGTGCAGGGCGCGGCCACCGTGGCGCTGAACGCCTTCCGCAGCTACAAGGACGAGCCGCTGGCCGACACGCCGGATGTGTCCGGCGCCACGCCCCAGCTGATCACGCAGAAGTTCCTGGAAGAACGCATCGACCGGGACAACAGCGCCTTCATCGACGCCGCGCTGGCCAACACCGCGCTGGCCGCGCGCCTGGCCGGGCTGGGCGAGTACCGCCTGCGTCCCGGCGCGGAAATCGTCAGCGACCCCACGATCAATCCGTCCGGCAACCTGGCCGTGGTCGGGGATCTGGACCTGTCGGGCCTGCGCTACGGTCCCGGCGCCAATCGCGCGGATCCCGCCCGTCGGGGTTTCGGCGAACCGGGCGTGCTGGTGTTGCGCGCGGCCGGCGATCTGGCCGTCTACGGCAGCATCAACGACGGCTTCGCGCCGCCGCCGGCCACGCCCGATGAAAAGGGTTGGTACCTGATCGAAGCGCGCGGCGCCAATGCACGACCGGCCACGCTGGGCAACGACGTGGTGCTGCCGATCGACGGCGTGGTGCTCGAGACCGGCACCCTGTTTCCCCGCAACGCCACGCTGAACTACGACGTGCCGGTGGCGGCGATGTCGCTGCCCGCCGGCACGTTGCTGCCCGCGGACGCGAAGCTGACGACCGCCTATACCCTGCCGGCCGGCGTCGTCGTGGCGGCCAATGTCTACAAGGCCGACGGCACGCTGGCGGTGGCGGCCGGCACGGTGCCGTCCGCCGACATCAGGCTGTCGGCCGGCATGCGCCTGGGCGCGGGCACGCGGCTGCAGCAGGACGCCGGCGTGGCCCCGATGGTGTGGCCCAAGGGCGCGGCGCTGCCAGTGGACGTGACCACCACCGGCAACATCACGCTGGCGCGCGGCGCGTTCATTCCGTCCATGGCCAAGGTCCAGCTGCCCAATGATGAGCCGGTCGCGCTGCGTCCGGAATCTGGCGGATCGCAGGGCCGCAACTGGGCCGTGGCCCCCATGCTGCCGGCCGGCACCACCAGCTGGAGCCTACAGATGACGGCCGGCGCCGACCTCGCGTCGAGCGACCGTGGCGCCACCGCGCCGTATGCCCAGGGCTCGGTGGTCCTGGCCGACCCGCACGCCATGCTGCGCATGACCTCGGTCGCCAGCGGCTCCGGCATGATCTGGCTCGATCACCGCATCACCACCGCGCTGCGCAAGAAGCCCGGCGATCCGGTCGAAGAACAGAACGTTCGCTACTGCACCTCGACCCCGGCCGCCTGCGCGATCGATCCCAAGCGCATCAGCTATACCTACACCGCGGCCGGCTCGATCGCGGCTGTCGGCGATAACTCGCTGGTGGGCAAGAAGATCCCCGACAACGTGATCGCGGGCGGCTTCTGCACCGCCGGCCCCGGCCGCTGCACGCAGGTCGTGGCGCCGGTGGCGCAGGTCACCACCGCCAACCTGTATTCGCCGATGTTCAGCGTGCTGCGCACCGGCACGGGCGACCTGGGCCTGAACGCCGCGCGTGACGTCAGCATGATGTCGCCGTTCGGCGTCTACACCGCGGGCACGCCGTCCCAGGCCCTGCTGGATGCGTCGGGCGCCAACCCATACAACCTGGCGCGCGGCAAGGTCAACGGCAGCATCATCGGCATGTCCAACGCCGCCTACAACGCCGCGCTGTCCGCCTATCAGGCCTGGTATCCGGAAGCCGGCGGCAACCTCACCGTCTCGGCGGGTCGCAACATCACCGGCGATGTCTGGGGCAGCCAGGCGTCGAACCAGCGCGCCCAGTTGCCCAGCGCGGGCGTGGGCAACTGGCTGTGGCGCCAGGGCACGGGCGGCATCGGCGGCGCCGATGCGGTGCCGGCCGCATGGTGGATCAACTTCGGCACGTACACGGCGCCGTTCAGCACCGCTACCGACCTGCCGTACCTGACCGGCTTCACCGGCTGGGGCACGCTGGGCGGCGGCAACCTGTCCATCACCGCCGGCGGCGACGCCGGCATCATCAGCATGCGCGGCGACCAGGGTGCGCAAGTCTATGCGCGCAGCCAGGCGCTGGTGGCGGTGGTCGGCAGCACCGGCCGGGTCGGTGCCGACGGCGGCATGACGCTGACCGGCGGCGGCGACCTGAGCCTGCGGGTCGGCGGCACGATCAATCCGAACTTCACGCTGGCCCAGTATGGTTCCGGCGGCAGCAACAACCAGAACGGCGACCTGAACGGCGTGCTGGTCAACCTGCGCGGCATGACCGTGGTGGACGCCGGCGCGGTCGGCATCGTGCAGCCGCGCTATCGCAGCGGGCAGCTGGCCGTGGCCGGCGGCGACGCCGACGCGGGCGAAGTGCGGGCCATCGATCCCTTCAAGGCCACCAATTCCGTGGTGAGCGGCGGCTTGATGCTGATGCCGGGTGATTCGCCGGTCTATCTGGACACGCGCCGCGACCTGGTGGTGCAGGACGCGGGCGATCCGGGCCGGGTCTACATCAATCAGAAGACCCCCTACAGCGTCAATGGCGTGTCCTACGACGGCGGCGGCCAGAGCTGGTTCTCGCTGTGGACGCCGGCCACCGCCCTTAATCTGTTCGCCGCGGGCGGCAACCTGACGCCCGGCACGCAGGCCGCCAACCGCTATGCCATCGGCGGCAATGGCAACCAGGTGGACACCCTGTCCGTCTATCCGTCCATCCTGCGCGCCACGGCGGCCAGCGGCGACGTCTACTACGGCTACTCGATCGGCACCGGCATGAACCGGGGCGACAACGGCGGCATGATCCTGGCGCCGTCGCCCTCGGGCGCGCTGGAGATGCTGGCAGCGGGCTCGCTGTACGGCGGTCTGTACGGCATCAGCATGTCGAGCAGCGACGCGCCGCTGCCCAGCCCGCGCCGGCCCGCTTTCCTGGGCGTGGACGCGTATGGCAACTATGTGCCGGCCGCGTCCAACGTCAGCCGCGAGGGTTCGGCCTCCAGCAACGGACGCTTCGATGGCGTGGCGGGCGTGGGACTCAGCGTCGTCAACGAGCTGTTCGCCTTCGGGCCGGACACGCCGTCCGACCGCTCGCTGCATGCGGGCGATGCCTCGTCCGCCCTGTTCTACGCCGCCGGCGGCGACATCATCGGCCTGAACACCGGCTGGCTGCAGAGCTTCCCGGCGAGCACCCAGCGCAGCGTGCTGACCTGGTACCGGGCGGCCTTGCCGGCGCGCATCCTGGCCAGCCGCGACATCGTCAGCGCCAGGGGGCTGGCGCTGCACAACAACGCGTCCGACGTGTCGCTGCTGCACGCCGGCCGCGACATCTGGTACGCCGACATGAAGGTCGCGGGCCCCGGCCTGCTGGACGTGGTGGCTGGACGCAACCTGGTGCAGGAAGACCGCGCCAGCATCGTCAGCGTCGGTCCCGCGCTGCGCGGCGACAAGCGGCCGGGCGCGGATATCGCGATCACGGCGGGCGCCGGCGCGGCCGGTCCCGACTACGCGGCGCTGGGCAAGCTGTACCTGGATCCGGCCAATCGCGCCGTGGCCGGCCAGACCCTGACCAGCCAGCCCGGCAAGGTGGTTCATACCTACGAGCGCGAGCTGGCCGACTGGCTGCGTGTCCAAGATGGCTACACGGGCAGCGACCAGGACGTGCTGGCGCGCTTCGAGGCCCTGCCGCTGGCCCTGCGCCAGACCTTCCTGCGCTCGGTGTACTTCGCCGAACTGCGGGCCGGCGGGCGCGAGTACAACGACCTGCAAGGACCGCGTCCGGGTTCCTACCTGCGCGGCCGCCAGGCCATCGCGGCGCTGTTCCCCGAGGGCGCTGCGCACGACGGCAGCATCTCGATGTTCGGGCCGTCCGGCGTGCGCAGCGTCAGCGGCGGCTCGATCCAGATGCTGGCCCCTGGCGGCCAGGTCGTGGTCGGCGTGCAGGGCGTGGCGCCGCCGGGCAGCGCGGGCCTGATCACGCAGGGCCAGGGTGACATCCAGGTCTATTCCAAGGGCAGCCTGCTGCTGGGGCTGTCGCGCGTGATGACGACCTTCGGCGGCGACATTCTGGCCTGGTCGGCCGAGGGCGACATCAACGCGGGCCGGGGCTCCAAGACCACGGTGGTCTACACCCCGCCGCGCCGCGACTACGACGCGCTGGGCAATGTGGTGATGGCGCCGCAGACGCCGGCGGCGGGCGCGGGCATCGCCACGCTGAACCCGATTCCGGAAGTGCCGCGCGGCGACGTGGACCTGATCGCGCCGCTGGGTACGATCGATCCAGGCGAGGCCGGCGTGCGCAGCTCGGGCAACGTCAACGTGGCGGCGCTGCATGTGGTCAACGCGGCCAACATCCAGGCCCAGGGCAACAGCAGCGGCGTGCCGGTGACGGCGGCGGTGAACACCTCGGCGCTCAGCTCGGCCAGCGCGGCGTCGGGCGCGGCGGCGGCCTCGGCCGAGGGCGAGGCGAACCGCTCGCGCAATGCCGCGCGCCAGTCGCAGCCGTCCATCATCTCGGTGCAGATCCTGGGCTTCGGCAATGAGGGCGCCGAGGGCGCGACGCAGGCGCCCGCCGGCGGGTCGGCGGGTTCGTCCGTGTCCTACGATCCGGCCAGCGCGGTCCGTATCCTGGGGCTGGGCGAATTGCCCGCCCAGGCGCAGCGCCAGCTGACCGAACGCGAGCGCGGCAACCTGGGCGCGCTGTAGCAGGGACGGGCGCGGCGTCCAAGGCGCCGCGTCCGCCTGTCTCTCCGTTCATCGCGGCGCGCGCGGTCACGGTCGTGCGCGCCAGTCACGGGAATACCTGGACATGATGCATCCCTTGTCTTTCGCGGGCCGGCGGACGGCCTGCCTTGTGCCGCCTGCCTGGCCGGACACCGCGGCGCGCCTGCGCGCGCATCTGGCGAACCGCTACGTGGCCCTGCACGGCCGCCTGGCCCGGCGCCTGGGCTGCGCCGACCTGGCCAGCGACAGCCTGCACAACGCCTGGCTGCGCCTGGCGCGGCCGGTGGCCGGCGAAGTCGCCAACCCCGACGCCTATGTGTTCCGCATGGCCTGTCACCTGGCGGTCGATCAGTTGCGCGAGCAGGCGCCGTGGCAATCGCTGGACGATCCGGAAGTCGCGGGATCGGAATTGGCGGACGACACGCCGGGGCCGCAGCAGGCGGCGGAATCGCGTTCGACCCTGGCCGCGCTGGCGCGGGCCATGGATGGCCTGTCGCGGCGCCAACGCACGGTGCTGTTGGCGCTGCGCGTGGAAGGCCGCAGCCGCGACGACGTGGCGGCGTGGCTGGGCCTGTCCACGCGCACGATAGATACCGCGTTGAGACAGGCGTTGCGGCATTGCGAAGAGGGAATGGAACGGTGCGCCGAGGTTGCTTGAGAAAACACCGGCTTGGGGCCGGTGTCAGGTGAATACCATCTCAGTACAGTCCGTTGGAGCGTCGTAGAACTTGCTTGTTTCACTGGTCTCGTACTTTCCGGTTAGGCCGAGTCCTAGTAGGGTGGCTTGGCCGGAACCGATTTTTGATTTCTTTTCCTCAGTTGCTTTGGCTGGAACCCATGAGCCGAGAAATGTGGTGTTTAGCAGGCGGGCAAGCAACGTTGGAATGTCTTCAATCGAATCTTCGCATGTAAAGAAGATCACATCATATTCAAAGCGTTGAAATGGCGGTTGTGGTAGGCGAGCAATGATGTCGGTATCATTCCGAGCAAGATTTTCCAGAATTCTCGCTAGTGAGGACTTTCCTATTCCTCTGTCTCCAAAAATAACTATCTGAGCACCTTCAGTCTGAAGGGCTATAGACAGTTTTCCAACTCTTTTTGTCTTCCTGCGAATCTATGGATGTCCGTTATTTCGCTGGAGGGCGTGAACGCATTCATTGGATTCTTGTTCATAATTGCGCTATTCGATAAGTAGATTAATCGGTGTCGCTCTCCTTGTAGCTCCAACTGTATTCGACGAATTTGTCAGTTAGAGGTTTTTTAGAAGTGCATAAAAAGGGCGAGTATTAGCTCGCCCCTGAGTGTTTTGCGATGCCTATCAATTAGCTGTGAGTGGAAACCAATGACGACATCTCCCTGCGCCGCCGCTGCCGCACCGCCGAGACCATCAGCAGGCAGATCAGCAGCACGCAGGCGGCCACGAAGCCCAGGCTGATGGGGCGCGTCACGAAGATCGACAGTTCGCCGCGCGACAGCAGCAGCGCGCGGCGGAAGTTCTCTTCCACCATCGGTCCCAGCACGAAGCCCAGCAGCAGCGGCGCGGGTTCGAAGCGCAGCCGCATCAGCGCGTAGCCGGCCACGCCGAACAGCGTCACCATGCCCACGTCGAACAGGTTGTTGTTGGTGCTGTACACGCCCACGCAGACGAAGAACAGCGCCGCCGGGAACAGGTAGCGGAACGGCACCGTCAGCAGCCGCACCCACATGCCGATCAGCGGCAGGTTCAGCAACAGCAGCAGGATGTTGCCGACCCAGAAGCTGGCGATCAGCCCCCAGAACATGTCGGCGTGCTCGACCATCATCTGCGGTCCGGGCTGGATGCCGTGGATGATGAGCGCGCCCAGCATCAGCGCCATGACCGGATCGCCGGGGATGCCCAGGCTCATGGTCGGGATGAAGCCGGTCTGCGTAGACGCGCTGGTGGCGGCCTCGGGCGCGGCGATGCCCTCGATGGCGCCGCGGCCGAAGCGGCGCGGGTCGCGCGCGACTTTTTTCTCGGTGGCATACGAGATGAAGGACGCGATGGTCGGCCCGGTGCCGGGCAGGATGCCGAAGGCCGCGCCGATCGTCGTGCCGCGCACCAGCGCGCCGCGCGACTGCTTGATGTCGCCGGCCTCGGGCCGCATGGACTTCATGCTGATCTTGGCGGCGGTGACCTTGGCGTCGCCGCCCAGCCGGTTGATGTTCTTCAGGAAGTCAGCCACGCCGAACAGCCCCATCGCCAGCGCCACGATCTGCAGCCCGTCGCTCAGCTCCAGCACGCCGAAGTGAAAGCGCATCACGCCGGTGTTGACGTCGGTGCCGACCACGCCCAGCAGCAGGCCCACCACCACCATGGCCACGCCCTTGATGGCCGAGCCCTTGGCCAGCGTGGCGCCGGCCAGCAGGCCCAGCATCATCATCGAGAAGTACTCGGCAGGGCCGAACTTGAAGGCCACGTCCACCAGCAGCGGCGAGAACAGGATCATCGCCAGGATGCCGATCGAGGCGCCGAAGAACGACGAGAACATCAGCATGAACAGCGCCGAGCCGGCCTTGCCGTTACGCGCCAGCGGATTGCCGTCCAGGCAGGCCACCGCGTGCGAGGCCGTGCCGGGCAGGTTCAGCATGATGGAGGTGATGCCGCCGCCGTACTGCGAGCCGTAGTAGATGCCCGACAGCATCACCAGCGCGGCGGTTGGCGTCATGGTGTAGGTCAGCGGCAGCAGGATGGAGATGGCGGCCAGCACGCCCATGCCGGGCAGCACGCCGATCAGGTTGCCCATGAACACGCCGAAGGCCGCCCACATCAGGTTGTCGAGCGCGAAGGCGATGGAGAACCCATGCACCAGGTTGTTGAAGATTTCCATGGCCGATCAACCCCAACGGAACAGCGGGAACTGCAACTGCAGCCCCCAGGAGAACACGGCCAGGCCCAGCAGCGTCACGCCCACGGACAGCAGCGCGGCGCTCTTGACCGTGTGCTGGCGGTCGCCCAGCGCCGAGATGAACACCAGCGCCAGCGTGGCCGGCACCAGGCCGCCGAACTTGCCCAGCGCGATGAAGGCCAGCAGTCCGCCGATGATGCAGCCCCAGCCGCGCCAGTCCGGCGTCGCGTCGGCCTCGGCTTCTTCATCGGCCGCTTGCGGTGCGTAGCCGGCGCGCACGATGGCCGCGCCCAGCAGCGCCAGCAGCACGCCCAGGATCATCGGGAACATGCCCGGGCCCATGCGGGCCAGCGAGCCGACGTTGTAGCTGGCCGCGTGGATGGCGGTGCCCAGCCCGAGCGCGATCATCGCGCCTCCGGCCCACCATTCGCGCCGAACGGCGCGGGATTGTTGCTGCATGGTTCGATCCTCCCTTTTTGCGGCATGCAGGCGCTGGATGCACGCCTAAGCTGACGCTTGGTTTAAAGAAAACTGAATTTCAGTTGAACGTGAGTCTAGGGAGCGAGACTTCCGATTGGCTTTCAGCGCGGAGGAATCGGACGACGGCGCGGGGTGTCGCGGGGGAAAACCAAGGGAAATCCCCGGTGCCGGGGCGGGCGGCGCGGACCAGGCGCCGCCCGCCAGGGGCGCGGGTTCGCGGGCTTGCTACGATGAAGCCCGGGCAGGCTTGTTGCCGGTCCCGGGATGGCGGAGGCAAGCGCATGGACGGCAAGGGCAGGCGGAAGGATTGGGTGGCGCGCGCCCCGCAGACCGCCGGGCTGGAACGGATCGAGGCCTATTTCGGCGGTCGAGGCTACGAGATGCATCGGCACGACACCTATGCCATCGGCCGCACCTTGTCCGGCGTGCAGAGCTTTCACTACCGGCGCGGACTGCGCCACAGCCTGCCCGGCGGCACGCTGGTGCTGCATCCGGACGAGGCGCACGACGGCCAGGCCGGCACCGACGCGGGTTTTCGCTATCGCATGCTCTATGTCGAACCCGCCCTGGTGCAGCGCATGCTGGGCGGGCGGCCCCTGCCTTTCGTGCCGGGCGGCTTGTCCGACGATCCGCGCTTGCGCGCGGCTGCCGAGCCGCTGCTGCGGGCGATGAGCCAGCCGCTGGATCCGTTGGAAGAGGCGGACGCGCTCTACGATCTGGCGCAAGCGCTGGCCGCCGTCGCCGGCCAGCGCGGCGGTCGCCGTGCGTTCGACTATGGCGCGGCCGAGCGGGCGCGCCAGCGCATCCATGATGGATTGGCCGGCCGGCTGACCTTGGCGGACCTGGAAGAGGCCAGCGGGCGCGACCGCTGGAGCCTGTCGCGCGATTTCCGCGCGCTGTACGGCGTCAGCCCCTATCGCTACGCCACGCTGCGCCGGCTGGATGCCTGCCGCCGGCTGATGTTGTCGGGGCAGGGCCTGGCCGAGGCCGCGCTGGGCGCGGGATTCACCGACCAGAGCCACATGAGCCGCCATTTCTCGGCTGCCTACGGCATGCCGCCGGGGCGCTGGCTGGCGATGCTGAGGGCGGGCGCCTGAGACATGTAGCGGTCCGGGCAGGCGGCCGCGCAAGCTGCACGATCTTACAAGACCGCTATTCCGCCGGCCGGTAGCCTGGAGTTTTCACATTCCAGGAGTCGCAGCATGTCCGCCGCCATCAATTTCGCCCGCAAGTTCGACCTCTTCAAGGAGCAATGGACGCCCAAGGTCATCGCCGAGATGAACGACTACCAGTTCAAGCTCGTCAAGATCCAGGGCGAGTTCGTCTGGCACTCGCACGCCGATACCGACGAGACCTTCATCGTCATCGACGGCGAGCTGCGCATCGATCTGCGCGACGGCGCCGTGACGCTGGCGGCGGGGGAAATGACCGTGGTGCCGCGCGGCGTCGAGCACAAGCCCCATGCCGAGCGCGAAGCCTGCGTCCTGTTGATCGAGCCGCGTGGGGTGCGCAATACCGGCGACGAGGAAGGGGAGCGGACCGCGCCGAACGATGTGTGGATCTAGGCGGGAACGTCGTGCCGGCGGCGACGTCCTGGCGTGCGCCGGCGGCGCGGCCAGGGGCCGGGCGGCGCTGGAAGTCCATAGGCGTTGTCCGGTCAGTGCCGGCGCGCTGTCCTGTCGGTGATCAAAACGAGGCGGGATTAACACCATCGGTAGAACAGTTTGTTCCGGCCGGAACATGTCTTTCCGGTGGTTCATGTCATGTGCCCGACGGTAGAATTCGTCCACATCGAACTCTCTATCTACCAGTCGAAAGGCAATATTCTCATGAGCAACGCTTATATCGACGCGCTGAAGAAGCGCCGCACGCAGTACGCGCTGGGCCGCAACCTGTCCCTGTCCAAGGAAGAGCTGGTCGCCCTGGTCAAGGACGCGGTCAAGCACAGCCCCTCGTCGTTCAACTCGCAAAGCTCGCGCGCGCTGGTGCTGTTCGGCGCCGAAAGCGTGAAGCTCTGGGATCTGGCCATCGAAGCCGTGCGCAAGGTCGCCCCGGCCGAAGGCTTCGACAAGACCGAAGCCAAGCTCAAGAGCTTCGCCGCTGGCGCCGGCACCATCCTGTTCTTCGAAGACCAGGACGTGGTCCGCAGCCTGCAAGAGAAGTTCGCGCTGTACGCCGACAACTTCCCGGTCTGGTCGGAACAGGCCGGCGGCATGGCCCAGCTTTCCGTTTGGGCCGCGCTGGCCAACGCCGGCGTGGGCGCCAGCCTGCAGCACTACAACCCGCTGGTCGACGCCGACGTGGCGCGCGAGTGGAACATTCCCGCCAGCTGGAAGCTGCGCGCGCAGATGCCGTTCGGTTCGAACGAAGCCGGCTTCGGCGAAAAGGCCTTCATGGACGACGCCGAGCGCTTCCGCGTGGCCGGCTAAGCAAGCGGGGGCATGTTCCCCCGTTGGCCTTGCGCGAAACCCGCGCCCGTCTCTGCAAAGACGGCGCGGGTTTTGTTTTGGGCGCGGTTCCTGGCGCTGCGGGCCGCGCGGCCCGCATGGGGAACCGCCTGGCCGGCGCGGTCAGGGCGACAGATTGGCGAGATAGACCAGCCCGAACGCCAGCAGGCCCAGCCCCTGCGCGATCATCAGCCAGCGCGCGCCCGCCGGCCTGCCCGCCGTATGCCAGTAGCCTGCCACGAAGGGCAGGCACAGCGCGTTGGCCACGGTGGCGGCCAGCGCCGCCAGCCAGGGCTTCAGGCCCGGGAACATGCCGCCGCTCTGGGCCAGCATCCAGATCGTGACGACAACGCCGGCCGCGCCGATCAGGCCGGCCATGATGGCGAAGAAGCGGGACGCGGCGGCTTTCTCTTCGGCAAGCATCGGACGGCTCAGGTCAGACGCGCGCCGTTCGGCACGTCCGCGTCCGGCGCGGCCAGCACGATGTCGCCAGCCGCGTCGGCGAAGCCCAGCACCAGCACCTCCGAGCGCACCGGGCCGATCTGGCGCGGCGGGAAATTCACCACGGCCATCACGCGCCGGCCCGGCAGTTCTTCCAGCGTGTAGTGCGTGGTGATCTGCGCCGAGCTTTTCTTCACGCCCACGCCTGGCCCGAAATCGATGGCCAGCTTGTAGGCGGGCTTGCGCGCTTCGGGAAAGGCCTCGGCGGTCTGGATCGTGCCGACGCGGATGTCCACCTTCATGAAGTCGTCGAAACCGATGGCGTCGGCAGGCGGGGACGCGGGATCTTGCGTGTAATGCATGCGGATCTCTCTGTATGAATCATGGGGAAACCTGCCCGCATTATCTCTCTTCGCTTCGTCGTGGCCTCAGACCGGCAGCAGGGGTTCCGCCTGGTAGGCGCGATGCAGCAGCGCCAGGAAGCCGGGCGCCGGCGGCACGTCGGTCGCGCCGATGCGCCGCACGGGCACGCCCGCCGTCCACGAGTTCATCACCACGGCGCCTTTCAGCTCGCGCAGGTCTTCGGCCTTCAGTTCCTGCTCGCGCTGCGGCGCGCCCAGCCGCTCCAGCTGCCGGCGCACGATGCCCATCGTGGTGCCGCCCAGCATCGCCGCCCGTGGCCACACCACGGATTCGCCATCCCAGAATGCCAGGTTCCAGATCGTGGCCTCGCTCAGCCGTCCGTGCCGATCGACAAAGGCCGCGTCGTCGTGGCCCTGGCCGGCGGCCTCGCGCAGCAGATAGGTCTTGGCGACTTCGCCCACATGCTTGACCCCGGGCAGCATGCGCTCGTGCTCGACCAGCGCCAGCGACAGCGGACCGGCGGGGCCCTTGGCGGGCGGCGCCGTATGGACCAGCAGGCGCGGGCGCGCGTCGGGGCCGGCAACGGTGAATTCGCCGGCGGGGGAGTACACCGTGGCCATCAGCGACAGGTCCGGCGGCCCGGCCTGGATCGCGGCCCGCACCCGCGCCAGGACTTCCTCGTCGGGCAGCGCCTGGCCGTACAGCGCCTGCGAGGCGGCCCGCAGGCGAGCCAGATGCAGGTCCAGGCCGCGCGCGCGGCCGTCGCGGATCTGCAGGGCGGTGAAGTGGGCATAGCCGGCGAAGGCCAGCGGCGCCAGCGCGGCGGCGTCGGCGTCCTGGCCGTCGACCTGGGATACGTAGCGGGTATTCGGGGAAAGCGGATCTGTCGTCATGGGATATGTGGGCGGGATGGAATGACGTTCAATATCCCTTATTGATGCAGCCATGGGAAACGAGTATTTTTCGAAGCGTCATCAAGAAAAATTTGAAGATCATGAGCCGCGTCTTTCCCGCTGGCCGGGCCCTGCGCACCTTCGAGGCCGCCGCCCGCCACCTGAACTTCAGCCGCGCCGCCGACGAACTGGGCCTGACGCCCGCCGCCGTCAGCTACCAGATCAAGGACATCGAGGCGCAGCTCGGCCTGGCGCTGTTCGCGCGCACCAGCCGCAGCATCCGGCTGACGCCGGCGGGCGAGGCGCTGGCCGGCGCCGCCGCCGATGCGCTGGACGGCCTGCGCCGCGCCACCGCTCGGGCGCGTCGGCTGGCGCGCGGCCAGCAGACGCTGCGCCTGTCAGTGGGCGCGCGCTTCGCCACGAACTGGCTGCTGCCGCGCCTGCCGCGCTTTCGCGCCGCGCATCCGCAATGGGAGCTGAGCTTCGATATCAGCGATGCGCTGCGCGACTTCGACGCCCATGACCTGGACGCGGCCATCCGATATGGCGCGGGCCGCTATCCCGGCATCGTGACGCACCGGCTGTTCAGCACGGTGGTGGTGCCGGTCTGCAGCCCGCGCCTGCTCGAAGCCGGCCCGGCGCCGCGTCAGCCGCGCGACCTGGCCGCGCATACGCTGTGCTACGTGGATTGCCGGCCCGGCGGTGTGGTCTGGCCCAACTGGGCGCTGTGGATGGCCGCCGCCGGCGTGCCGGATTTCGACGACAGCGGCTGCGTCGCCTTCACGGAATCCAGCCATGTGGCGCAAGCGGTCATGGACGGCGGCGCGGTCGGCCTGGTGGAGCGGGAGCTGGTCGCGCGCGAGCTGGCTGAGGGCCGGCTGGTCCAGCTGTTCGACGTGGGCGTGACGGCGGGCGGCGACCATGCCTATCACCTGGCCTATCCCGAATCCGGCGCCAACGCGCCGGGCGTGGCGGCGCTGCGCGACTGGATGCTGGCGGAATTGGGGCGTTCCGAGGCCTGAAATCGCCGCGCGGCGCGCGCCGCCATCCGTGCATAATCACGCATGGCCGGCCCGCGCACGCGGCAGATGGCCGTCGCGCCCCAGCTTCTCGCAAAGGAACCGCCGTGGACCGGATACTCTCGGAATTGTCGACGACCCTGCCCAACGCCAAGAGCGTCGAGGAACTGGCGCGTCCGTTGCTGGACATGCTCGGGGTCATCACCGGGCTGGAGTCCACCTACCTGACCTCGATCGACCTGCAGGCCGGCGTCCAGCACGTGCGCTATGCGCGCAATGAAGGCGGCATGCAGATCCCCGAAGGCCTGGACGTGCCCTGGGCCGACACGCTGTGCAAGCGCGCGCTGGACGAAGGGCGCACCAGCACCAGCGATGTCGCGAGCTGCTGGCCGGACTCCGAGGCCGCGCGCAAGCTCGGCATCCAGACCTATGTCAGCGCGCCGGTGCGCGCCGACGACGGCACGTTGCTAGGCACGCTGTGCGGCGCCAGCGCCAGCCAGCAGGCCGTCGCGCCGCAGGCCGAGGCCGTGCTCAAGCTGTTCTCCGCCATGCTCGCCAATTTCATGGAACGCGAGCTGCTGGTCGAGCAGCTGCGCTCGGCCAATGTGCGGCTGCTGTCGTATGCGCTGAGCGATCCGCTCACCGGCCTGCCCAACCGCCGCGCCATCTACGAAGAGCTGGAGCGCCTGCAGGGCCGCGCGCTGCGCGAGGGCGGCAGCATCCTGGTCGGCGTGATCGACCTGGACGGCTTCAAGTCCATCAATGACGCCCACGGCCACCAGAACGGCGACATCTTCCTGCAGGAAATGGGGCGCCGGCTGGCCGCGTCGCTGCGCGCTTCCGACATGCTGGGCCGGCTGGGCGGCGACGAATTCGTCCTGATCGGCCCGGGGCCGGCCCTGGCGCGCGGCGATACCGGGCCCATCGGCCACGAGATCCTGCGCGGCGACGCCGAAGAGGCCGCGCGCGCGCTGGAGGACCGCACGGCGGTGGCCACGCTCGGCAACTTCCAGCTGGGCGAGATCACGCTGCCCTACGACGGCGCCAGCGTCGGCGTGGTGGCGCTGGATCCGCGCGGCCTGACGGCCGAGGAAGCGGTCAGGCTGGCCGATACGCGCATGTACGTGGTCAAGCGGGCGCGCAAGGGCGCGCGCGTCATGCATTGAACGCGGCCGCCGCGCGCCGCGCCGCCTGACGCCAAGGCGCCGGGGCCTAGAAGCCCGCTTCCCGCCAGAACACGCTGGCCGCCGTGCGCAGCAGGCGCGCGCCCGGCGCCTCCCAATCACCATGGATGCTGACCCGGCCGCGCCAGCTGTGCTGGCGCGCCTGGGCGGGCGGATCGGCGCTTTCCACGTCCAGCATCACCCGATACACCGGCCGTTCCGGGTAGAGCAGGTTTTGCGACGCGCGCACCTGCACGTCGCCGCCGGCGGGCGCGGACAGCACCGCTTCCTGCAGCACGCGGGTGGCGTCCTGGTCGATGCTGCGCACGCGCAGGTCCAGGTCCGGCCCGGCGCCGCCATCGGCGATGAAGCGCGCCGCCTGGCCGGCGCGCAGGCGCGGCAGGGCATCCTCGGGCACATAGGCCACCACCTGCAGCGGACCCGCGCTCACGACGCGTCCCAGCAGCTCGCGGCGGCCCAGCCATTCGCCCTGGCGCAGGTCCGGATCGCGGTCGCGCAGCCGGCCGGCGCCCGGCGCTTCCAGGCGGTAGCGGGCCGCTTCGCTGTCCACCACGCCCTGCTGCGCCTGCGCCTCGGCCTGGCGCTCGCGCAGCACCTGCCAGTCGCGCCGCAATTCGGGATCGAAGCCGGCGGCGGCGGACTGCCGCGCCAGCTGCAGCGAGCGCGCCTGGCTTTGCGCGGCGCTGGCGGCCAGCGTAGGCGTGTCCAGCAAGAAGGCGTCTTCATGCGCCTGCAGCGCCTGCCCCTCGGCGGGCGGGGCCGAGGCCAGCCGCGAGGCCTCGGGCGCATGCAGCGGCCATTGTTCGCGCGCTTGCAGCAGGCCGCTGCCGCGCACAGGCATGGGCCAGGGCGCGAAGGCGCCCAGCACGATCAGGATCAGCAGCAGCGCGCTCCAGCGGGCGCGCCGGCTGCCCGCGATGGCCGCGCCGCGCTGCCGCCACGCGCCGATCTCGGACCACAGGGGACGGGCGATGAACCACACGATTTCCACCAGGAAAAGAAAGATGCCCAGGGCCTTGATGAAGAAGTGATAGACCAGGGCCGCGATGCCCAGGAACAGGACCAGGCGGTAGATCCAGGTGGCCCAGGCGAACAGGATCAGCCCGCGCCGCCGCGTGGCGGAAAAGTGTTCCGGCGCCGGCTCGCCCAGCGCGAACAGCCGTTCGCGCAGGTCCCAGCGCGCCAGCGCGAAGGCGCGGGCATGCAGGTTCGGCATCTGCAGGAAATCCGACAGCAGGAAGTAGCCGTCGAAGCGCATGAACGGGCTGGCGTTGATCAGCAGGGTGCTGATCCAGGTGGTGGTGGCCAGCAGGAAGGCCATCGAGCGCAGCGGGCCGTCCGGCAGCCAGACCCAGGCCAGCATGGCCCAGACGGCGATGGCCAGCTCGGTGGCGATGCCCGCCGCCGCGACCTTCAGGCGCTGGTCGCGGCGCGTCAGCTTCCATACCTCGTTGGTGTCGGTATAGGCCACCGGCCAAAGCACCAGGAAGGCCACGCCCATGGTCGGCACGCGGCAGCCGTAGCGCTTGGCCGTCACGCCATGGCCGAACTCGTGCAGCGTCTTCACCGCCGCCAGCGTCAGGCCGTAGGCGGCCAACCCCTCCCAGCTCAGCATGTCCACCAGCGTGGCGGTGTAAGCGTCCCAGGAACGCGACACGCCCCACAGCCCGGCCAGCAGCGCGGCCAGCGTCAGCCAGCGGAAGGCGGGCCCGTACAGGAAGGCCAGCCTTGGCGTCCAGCGCGTCAGCCAGCGGTCCGGGCGCAGCAGCGGCACGCGGAAGAACAGGTAGTTGTGCAGCAGCCATTGCGACCAGCCGGCGCGGCGGCGCTGGCGCTGCTCGGCCAGCTCGGCCGCGCCCAGCGGGGCCGGCTGCAACAGCTCGTGCTGCGCCAGGAAGCGGTGCATGGCCTCGACATCGTCCGCTTCGGCGCGCAGCGTGGTTTCCGCCTGGATGCGCCGCGCGATCACGCTGGGCCAGCGCAGCCGCCAGCGCTGCAGGATCTCGAAACTGGCCCAGTCGATCTGGAAGAACAGGTTGCGCACCGGATCGTGCAGCGTCCAGCTGGGCTGGCCGTCGGGCAGGGCCGGGCCGGGCAACAGGTCCAGCTCGTCGCGCAGCGGCGGCAGGGGCGCGGCCGGCGTCATAGCGCCACGAACTGGCGGATGGCCGCCCAGGGCTTGCGCAGGATCCAATAGGCCAGCGGCACGCGCTCGCCCTGCAGCTTGGCGGTGCCCTTCAGGCCGATGCGCGGTCCCTGGGCCTGGTCCAGCGAGGCGCGCAGGCGGTAGGCGTAGCTGCCGTCGGGCCGGGCCACGGCATCGTAGGCCATGTAGCGCACGCGGCCCTGCACGGCCGTCAGCGGGTCGGCGGCCAGGTACAGCCGCAGCGGCGCGCCCTCGGCCAGCGGAATGGCGTCGCCCACCGGCACCCAGGCCTCGATCTCCACCGCGCCCGGATCGGCCACGCGCATGACGCGTTCGCCGGTCTGCACCGGTTTGCCTATCCATTCCGACGGCGAATCGAACAGCACCATGCCGTCCCGTGGCGCGGTCACGCTGGCGCGACCCAGCTGCTCGGCCAGGAAGGCCTGTTCGGCGCGGCGCTCGCCGATCTTGCCGGCCAGCGCCGCCAGCTGCGCCTTGGAACGTGGGTCGCCCAGCGCCATCTGGGCGAACTGGCGGTACTCGGCTTCGGCCGTGTTCAGCGCCTGTTGCGCCACCTGCAGGCGGCTGGCGATCTGGGCCTCGTCCAGGCTGAACAGCGGCTGGCCTTGTTTCACGGACTGGTTGGGCTGCACATGGATCTGCGCGACCACGCCGTCCAGCGGCGCGCGCAGCACGGCGGGCTGCGCGGCGACCAGTTCGCCCGGCGCCAGCACCGACAGGCGCACCGGTATCGCGCCGGCGGCCAGCAGCGCGCAGGCGGCCCACAGGCTGGGGCGCCGCCAGCCGCGTCCCGCCTCGGTCGGCCGCGCGCGGGCGCGGCTGCGCCAGGCATCCCAGGACCAGGGCCGGGCGCGCTGCAAGGCCTGCCATGCATGGCACCAGATGCGGCTCCACTCGGTCAGCAGCGGCAGCAGCGTCGGCGCGACGGGATCGGCGCCAGCCAGCAGCAGGCCGCCGGCGGGCGCGGCATCCGGTTCCGGACGCGTCCGCAGCGGCAGCCACACGCCCTGCGGCGGCAGCCATTCGCGCCATTGCGCGCCGAGTTCGTCCGGCAGGTCGGCGGCCGAGACCGCGCGCGCCGTGTCGCCGCCCGCCCGCGCCAGATGCGCGCAGGCGCGCGCCAGCCATTGCGCATAGGGCGCGTTGCGGTCGGGTTGCACCACGCCCGACAGCGCGGCCACGCCGCCCGCTTCGCGCCACAGGGCGGCCTGCCGGTAGGGCGCCAGCAGCCGCGTATCGTTGACCAGCAGGAATTCCAGCTCGGGCAGGCTGGCCGCGAGGCGGGCGCGGTGGCCCAGCTCCAGCAGCAGCACCGCCGGGCTGGCGGCCTCGGGCGCTTCAGGCATGTTCAAGCGCGACCCCGTCATGCGTCATGGTTCAACCCCGCAGCCGCTGCGCCGCGCCGGCCGCCGTGCGCGCCAGTGTGGCGCGCTGCATCTGCTCGGCCAGGCCGGAGCGTCCGGCGGGCGCCTGGCGTTCGGCCGCATGGCGGCCCGCGCTCAGCTTGAACACGGTCGAGGCCTCGTTGCCCCGATCGTCGCGCGCCGTCAGGCGCAGCGCGATCTCGCCCGCGAAACCGCGCGGCGGTTCCGCTTGCAGGCGTCCGCTGCGCGGATCGAATCGGATCCAGGCGGGCAGGGGGCGGCCATCTTCCAGCGTCAACGACAGCTGGATCCGGGCGTCGGCCCGGGTGTGGCCGAAGACCGAGGACGGGATGCGCAGGTCCAGCGCCGCGCCGGGTTCCAGCGCGAGCGTGTCCAGGCCGCGCAGGACCACGAGTTCCTGGCCCGGCGCATCGCTGGCGCCGATGCGCTGCGGCGCATAGACGGCGGCGGCCGGCCGTTCATCCGTGGCACGCGGCGCGGGAGTCTGCCTGGCGCCGTGTTCGTCCATCGCCCAGGCCAGCGGCGACGCGTGCGCGGGAGAGCGCGAGCCGGTCTGCGCGCCGCCGAGCGAGGGCAGGAATTCGTCGCGCGGATCGTCGACCGGCGACAGGCCGGCCACGGGCAGGGCCAGCGACGGCAAGGACGTACCGGGCGGGGAATCGGGACGCACGAAGGGCGGCACCTGGCTTTGGACGGAGAAGGACAGCGACGAGACGGCCGAGGCATTGCCGGCCGCGTCCCACTGCCGCACCTGCACCGCGTGCGCGCCGGGCGCGTCCAGCGTCAGCTGGCTGCCCTGGCCGTCGCGCCAGCTGGCGCCGCCGTCCAGCGAATACTGCCAGCGGCCGCCGCTTTCCAGGCCGTCGACGCGTAGCACGCCGTTGCCGCTGAGCAGGCCGCCGGCCGGATCGAGCGCGCGCTGTTCCAGGTTCAGCACCGGACTGGCCGGCGGCTGCGTGTCGATGCGCAAGGCGCCGGACAGCGCGCTGCCGCTGCCGGCGTTGCCGGCCAGGTCACGCACCTGGCGCAGGTCCAGCGCGATGGCGGCGTTGGCCAGGTCCGCGCCGGCGGCCGGCGTATAGGTGGCCGTCCAGGTCAGGCCGCCGTCGGTCGAGGACAGGCCGGTGAGCGTGCCGCCGGGCAGGGTGAAGGCGCTGGCGTCCAGCGACTGGATCGCCTCGCTGAAGCGGATCGTCAGCCGCGTGCTCTGGCCGGCGGCCAGCAGCGCGTCGGCCAGCGTCAGCGTCGCCGTGGGCGGCGTGACGTCGCTGGGCGTCACGGCGATGGCGATGCTGCTGGTGGCGCCGAGCGCGCCGCCGCTACCGCTGTTGCCCTGGTCGTCGGTGACGATTCGCAAGGTCGCGGGGCCGACATAGTTGGTCGCGGCTTCGTAGACCAGTCCGTCCAGCGCGGCGTTGATGTCGGCCAGCGTGCCGGTGAACGTCAGCGTGGCCGAGCCATTGGCCGTGCCGTTCATGAACGTCAGGCCCGCGAGGCGCGACAGGCGCAGCAGGCCGTGGTCCGTCGACAGCGTCACCAGCAGCTGGCCGCCGCCGGCGTCCACGTCCTGGATGCGGATGGCATTGCCATGCGCGGCGTCGAACACCAGCGGCGAACCGCCGGCCGTCTGCTGCGAACCCGGCACGATGTTGACGGGGGCGTCGTTGACCGCCGCGATGTCGAGCGTGATGCTCGCGCTGGCGGTCTGGCTGCCGCCCGAGCCGGTGTTGCC
>NZ_JAGTJY010000082.1:0-25101 GCF_018195695.1 Achromobacter sp. Marseille-Q0513
GGCCAGCGTCGCCCACGCCGCCCCGCCCCCCGTGCAAACCGTGGAGTCGGTGGACCTGAAACGCTACGCCGGCATGTGGTACGAAATCGCCAACTTCCCCATGGTGTTCCAGCGCGACTGCGTGGGCGACACCACGGCCGAATACACGCTGCACGCGGATGGCGGCGTGGGCGTGAACAACCGCTGCCGCAACAAGGATGGCAAGGTCGATTCCGCGTCCGGCACCGCCACCGTGGTCGAGGGCAGCAACAACGCCAAGCTGGAAGTCACGTTCCAGCAGCCCTTCAAGGGCGACTACTGGATCATCGGCCTGGACCCGGAATACCGCTGGTCAGTGGTCGGCACGCCCGACCGCAAATACCTGTGGATCCTGTCGCGCTCGCCCCAGCTGCCGCAGGAAGACCTGGACCGCGCGCTGGCCGCCGCCAAGGCGCAGGGCTATCAGCTGGATGAACTGCGGTATACGCCGCAGAAGTAGCGTTCGCGCCTCCCCAGCCATCATTTTCTGAGCGCGGCCCGGACCCAACCCATCCCGGCCCCTCGGTAAACCGCAGATTGCCGACGCGCCAGGCGCGGACTATGGTGCGGCCTATCTCATGCAAGATACGCCCGCCATGACCCATGTCCTCAATCGCAAGCGCTCAACGCGCGCCTCGTCGCGCAAACCCGGCACGCGCCTTCCACGCAGCTCATGCCCCCAGGCGCTTCGCGCCAGGCTTCCGGGCATGATGCACAACCCGCCGCACCCGGGCGCAATCCTCCGGGAGAACGTCATCGAGGCATTGGGCCTGTCCGTGACCGAGGCCGCCAGCCGGCTGGCCATGTCGCGCGTGGCGCTGTCGCGGGTGCTCAACGGCAAGGCGGGCATCAGCCCGGACCTGGCCGTCCGGCTGGAGCAGGCCGGGGCCAGTACCGCACGGGCCTGGCTGGCGATGCAGGCCAACTACGACTTGTGGCAGGCGCAACAGCATGAGCAGCCGCCGGTACGGTCATTGGCGGCCACGGACTGATATTTCGCAGGAAGACGCGCAACGCTGCGGGACTGGCGCTCACCGCAGTCCCATCATCTCCAGGGTCGCCCGCGTCAGGTCGCTGTCCGGATCCTCCAGCTCATTGACCAGATCGAAGTGATTGCACTGCGGCGTGGCGATGCGCGTGGCCTGCAGGCCGGCGGCGCGCCAGGCGGCCTCATAGGCATCGGTCTGATTCTTGAAACCCTGCGTCTCCAGGCCGCCCACGGCCAGCAGCATGGGACCGGCCTGCGCGGGCAGATGAAAGATCGGGCTTTGCAGCCTGGCCTGCTCGGGCGTCAGGCGCAGCCAGTCGTTGACGCTGATGTCGCATAGCGGCCGCAGGTCGAACAGGCCGCTCAAGGCCAGCGTGCCCTTGATCACATCGTCCGGCACGCCGTAGCGCGCCTGCCAGTCCGGCGCGGCCAGCATGCCCGCCAGATGGCCGCCGGCCGAGCTGCCGCTGACGTAGATGCGCGCGGGATCCACGCCATAGGCGGCTGCGTTGCGGTACAGCCAGGCCACGGCGGAGCGGACCTCGCGCACCACCTCGGGCAGCGTGGCCTCGGGCAGCAGCGTGTACTCCAGCGTGGCCACGGCGGCGCCGGCCGCGTTGAAGGCCTCGGCCATGACGGGCGCGTCTTCCTTGCGCTGCGAGCGCCAGTAGCCGCCGTGGATGAACACGAACAGCGGCGCCGACGCCTGCGCGGCGGCCGGCAGGAACAGGTCCAGCCTTTCGTCCTGGCCCATGCCGTACCGCAGGTTCAGCACGCCCGGCCGGCGCGTGCGCACGCGCGCCGCCGATTCCGCGTAGCGGCGCACGCAGGCATCGAAATCCGCGACCGAGGCGCGCGCGTTGTACTGCACCTCGCGCTCGGCGATCGAGGCGAAGAAGAGATCGGGAGTGGCGTCACGCATGGAGGGCCTGCCTGTCCTGGGTCGAGATGATGTGTTCAATGAACTGCGCGGTCTTGCGATAGTGCGCGGCCAGCATGGCGGCCGACTTGTCGGCGTCGCGCGACAAGGCCGCGTCCAGCAGCTGGCGGTGCTCGTCGTCGACGTTGCGCTCCGGCCCGTAGGCGGTCGCGCCGGCGCGTGCCGGACGGCGGTAGCGCTCGGTCTGCGCATACAGCTGCGTGGACAGGTCCAGCAGCCAGTGCGAGCGGCAGGCGCCGATCAGCGCATGGTGGAAATCCAGGTGGCGCGCTTCCAGCAGCTCTTCCAGTTCCTGGTCTGGCGGGGCGGCCTCGCCGGCGCGCTGCGCGGCCAGCGTCAGCGCGTGATAGGCGCCCACCAGCCGCGCCTCCCAGGCGTCGTCGGCGTTGCCCAATGAACGCCGCAGCGCCTCGCAATCGATCAGGATGCGGGTTTCGCAGGCGTCCCACATTTCCTCGACCGACAGCGGCGCGATGCGAAAGCCGCGCGAGGTGGTGCTGACCACCATGCGCTCGCTGCGCAGGCGGTTGAGCGCCTCGCGGATGGGCGAGAAGCTGCTGCCGTAGCGCTGCTTGAGCAGCTCCAGGCGCAGCGACTGGCCCGGTGCGAAGGCGCCGCTCATGATGTCCCGCCGCAGCAGCCGGTAGACCTGCTCGGACAGCGTGATTTCTTCTATTTCGGGGTTTCCGTCCGACCCGGGCTCGTCCAGGCGGGACGCTTTGATTCTTGGTCTCAAGATGCTCTCCAGACAGGCGGCTTGGTCCGCGCGCGGCGCGAGCGCGCCGGCGAGGCGGCCGCGCGGCGGGCGCGGCCAGCTGCTTGTGGCCGCTGCTGCGCGGCTGCGCGCGGGCGGCTCATTCTACCCGCGCGCCCCGGCCTCGGCCGGCGTCTTGCCCTCGTCCAACCCCTCGCCCAGCCCCTCGTTCAGGTCCGGCTCCTGCCCGTCGTCAAAGCGGGCAGCCCGCAGCGGCCGGCGGTTCACCCGCAGATCGAACACGTCGAAGCGGTTGTAGTGGCCCACGATGTCATGCATCTGCCTCGGCTGGATGCAGCGCGACAGGTCGATGTCGGCGTAGACGATGCCTTCATCATCGATCAGCGGTTCGCCGATGACGCGGCCGTCCGGCCCGATGATGCCGGAGAACGCGCTGTTGCGGCGGGCCAGCGTCTCGCGGGCCTGCGGGTGGCTGGCGCCGATGGCATCCTGGATCTCTTTCGAGATGGTGGAGCAGGACACCACGGTGAACACCTTGCCCTCGAAGCTGTGGGCCGAGGCCCGCAGTCGGATCGCCTCGGCCATGTCGTAGTCGGGCGGCGCCACCGGCAGCGAGATGTAGCTGGCCACGTGCACCATCTCGCCCTGCGCCAGCAGCGAGAAGCGCGCCAGGGTGTTGGTGTTCTCGCCGCAGGCCAGCCCGCCCAGCTTGCCGACCGAGGTGTCGTACACGCGCAGCGACTCGCCGTCGCCGTGGGCCCAGGTCAGCTTCTCGGCCCAGGTCGGCACCAGCTTGCGGTGGCGGCCCAGGATGCGGCCTTCGTCGTTGATGAACACCATGGTGTTGTAGATGGTGCTGACGCCATGGCGGCTGCGCTCGTTCACGCCCATCACCACGTTGACGCGATGCTGGCGCGCGGCCTGGGCGATGCGGCGGATTTCCGGGCCGGGCAGCTCGATGGCGCTGCGGCACAGTTTCTCGAACCAGGGGCTGGCCTCGACCGGGTTCATCACCCAGCTCCAGTACGGATAGGCCGAGATGTAGACCTCCGGGAACGCGACCAGCTTGGCGCCGTTGCCGGCGGCCTCGGCTATCAACGCGCAGGCCTTGTCGACGGTGGCGTCGGTGTCCAGGAATACCGGCGCGGCCTGGACCGCGGCGGCCTTGAATGCAGGCAGGTTCAACATGCGTTCGTCTCCGTTCAGATGCCCAGGTAGCGCTGCGCCAGTTCCGGCTGCGCCGACAGCTCGGCGGGTTTGCCGGACCAGGCCACGCGTCCCTTGTCCACGATGTAATGCCGGTCGACCAGGGTGGCCATTTCCGGCAGGTTCTTGTCGATCACCAGGATGGTCTGGCCCTCGGCCTTCAATGCGCGCAGGCAGCGCCAGATTTCCTGGCGGATCAGCGGCGCCAGGCCTTCGGTGGCCTCGTCCAGGATCAGCAGCTTGGGATTGGTCATCAGCGCGCGGCCGACCACCAGCATCTGCTGCTCGCCGCCGGACAGCGTGCGCGAGGACTGGCCGCTGCGCTCCTTCAGCCTGGGAAACAGTTCGTACACGCGCTCCAGCGACCAGCCGCCGGAGGCGGGCCGCGCCGTGGCCACCAGGTTCTCGCGCACGCTCAGCGAACCGAACACGCGCCGCCCCTCGGGCACCAGGCCCACGCCCAGCCGCGCCACCACGCTGGGCGCCGAACGGCCCAGCACGCGGCCGCGGAAGGTCACGCTGCCGCCGGTGGCCGGCAGCATGCCCATCAGCGTCTTGACGGTGGTGGTCTTGCCCATGCCGTTGCGGCCGATCAGCGAGATCACCTCGCCCTCGCTGGCCTCGAAGGCCATGCCGAACAGCACCTTGCTGGACCCGTAGCCGCCGGTCAGCTCCTCAACCTTCAACATGCGCTTCTCCCAAAGCCCGCGCCTCGCCGGCGCTTTCCTCGCCCAGGTAGGCGGCGCGCACCTCCGGATGGCGCCGCACCGCGTCGGGCGGCCCGCTGAACACCACCTTGCCGTACACCAGCACGCTGATGCGGTCGGCCAGCGCGAACACGGCGTCCATGTCGTGCTCGACCAGCAGGATGCCGTACTGGCCCTTCATGCCTTGCAGCAGGCGCGTCATGCGGGCCGATTCCTCCGGCCCCATGCCGGCCATGGGCTCGTCCAGCAGCAGCAGGCGCGGCGAGCGGGCCAGCGCCACGGCCAGCTCCAGCTGGCGCTTCTCGCCATGCGCCAGGTCGGCGGTGCGCACGTGGCGGCGGTCGCGCAGGCCCACGTGCTCCAGCCATCCCAGCGCCTGCTGCTTGAGCCCGGCGTCGCGACGCGGGTCGGACCAGAGCTGGAAGGCCCGGCCGGTCTTGAGCATGCAGGACAGGATCACGTTCTCGAGCGCCGTGTATTCCTGGCATAGCTCGGTGATCTGGAACGAGCGGCCCAGGCCCAGCCGCGCGCGCTCGAAGGCGCGCAGCGCCGTCACGTCGCGGCCGTCCAGGTGGATGGAGCCGGAGTCGGGCCGGATCTCGCCGCAGATCTGCGCGATCAGCGTGGACTTGCCGGCGCCGTTCGGGCCGATGATGGCGTGGATCTCGCCGGCGCGCACGTCCAGGTCCACGCCGTTGGTCGCCACCACCGCGTCGAAGGCCTTGCGCAGGCCGGACAGGCGCAGCAGCGCATCGGGGGTGGGCTTAATCTGCATGGCGCGTCTCCAGCAGGCTACCGAACAGGCCCTTCTGGCCGCACAGCACCACCAGCACCAGGATCGGCCCCATATACAACAGCCAATGCTCGGTCAGCGAGGTCAGCACCTGCTCCAGCCCCAGGAACACAGCCGCGCCGGCGATCGGCCCCAGCAGCGTGCCCACGCCGCCCAGGATCACGATGGCCATCAGCTCGCCCGACTTGGTCCAGGCGGCCATGTCCGGCGTCACCAGGCCGGCGTAATTGGCCCACAGCACGCCGGCCAGGCCGGTGCCCACCGCCGACAGCACGAAGGCGCCCAGGCGGTACGGCGTGGGCGCCACGCCCAGGTTCAGCGCGCGCCGCTCGCTCTGGCGCAGCGCCTGCAGCACCATGCCGAAGCGCGAGCTGGTGATGCGCATGCACAAGAGCGTCCAGGCCGTCAGCAGCGCCAGGCACACGTAGTAGAAGACCAGCGGGCTTTCCAGGTTGATGCCCGGCAGCGTGTTGCGCGCCGAGATCATCAGCCCGTCGTCGCCGCCGTAGAACTGCAGCGACACCAGGATGAAATACACCATCTGCCCGAACGCCAGCGTGATCATGATGAACTGCACGCCGCGCGTGCGCAGCGCCAGATAGCCGAAGACCCAGCCGGCCAGCGCGCACACCGCCAGCGCGATCGGCCAGACCACCAGGGCCGCGTTGCTGCCGGCCCAGCCGAAGATGGGGCCGGCCTCGGAGGTGTGGAAGGCGATGATGCCCACGGCGTAGCCGCCCAGTCCGAAGAACATGGCGTGACCGAAGCTCACCATGGCGCCGTAGCCGATCACCAGGTCCAGGCTGACGGCGGCCAGGCCGTAGATCAGGAAGCGCGTCACCACGCCGATCAGGAACGGCGAGCCCGAGGCCGCCGCCGCGGCCGGCAGCAGGATCAGCAGGGCCAGCCCCGCCAGGCCCCAGCGGCCGCGATTGGAAAGTGTCATGCCCATGCTCATCCTCGCGCCGGGAACAGCCCGCCCGGCTTGGCGATCAGCACGATCGCCATCAGTACGTAAATGCTGGCCGAGGCCAGGCCCGCGGCCAGCGGATCGGCGGTGGCCGGCGAGAACACCGCGCCCAGCAGCTGCGGCAGGAAGGCGCGCCCCAGGCTGTCCACCATGCCCACCAGCAGCGCGCCGGCCAGCGCGCCGCGCACCGAGCCCACGCCGCCGATCACGATGACCACGAAGGTGGTGATCAGGATGCGCTCGCCCATGCCGATCTCGACGGCCAGCAGCGGCGCGGCCATCACGCCCGCCAGGCCGCACAGCAGCGCGCCCAGGCCGAACACCAGCGTGTAGAGTTTCTTGATGTCCATGCCCAGCGCGTCGACCATCTCGCGGTCGTCGGCGCCGGCGCGGATCAGCATGCCGACGCGGGTGCGGTTGACCAGCCACCACAGGCCCAGCGCCACGGCCGCGCCGATGGCGATGAAGGCCAGCCGGATGATCGGGTACTGGAAGCCCGGCGCCAGCGTCGCCGCGCCCTCCAGGAAGGACGGGATGCCGACCAGCGGCGGGCGGCGGCCGAAGATCAGGCTGACCGCCTCGTTGCTGAACAGCAGCAGGCCGAAGGTCGCCAGCACCTGGTACAGGTGATCGCGCTTGTAGAGCCGGCGTATCACCAGGATCTCGATCGTCAGGCCGTACAGCCCCGCCCCCAGCAGCGCCGCCAGCACGCCCGCGAGGAACGAGCCGGTGGTGCCGATGGCGTAGGCGGCGCAGTACGCGCCCACCATATAGAACGAGCCGTGGGTCAGGTTGACCACGCCCATGATCCCGAAGATCAGGGTCAGTCCGGCCGCCAGCATGAACAGCATGGCGCCGAACTGCAGCCCGTTGAGCAACTGCTCGAACAATAGCGTCATGACGGCATCTTGCAGAATTGGGCGTAGGCGTCCTTGTCATCGGACACCAGCTTGCGGACCAGGCGCGGCGACAGGCTGCCGTCGGCGCCCTTCTCGACGCGCATCAGGTACAGGTCCTGGATCGGGTGCTGGTTGACGTTCATGCTGAACTTGCCGCGCAGCGAGGCGAACTCGGGCTTGCGCAGCGCGGCGCGGAATTCCGCCGCCTTGGACAGGTCGCCGCCGGTGGCCTTCAGGCCCGCGCCGATCAGCTGGGCCGTGTCGTAGGCCTGCATGGCGTAGTCGGTGGGCGCGCGGCCGTAGGCCTTCTTGAACGCTTCCACGAAAGCCTTGGACTGCGGATTGTCGAAGTCCATCGACCAGATGCCGGTGGTGTAGGCGCCCAGCGAAGCGTCGCCGGTGGCCTGGATCATGCGGGCATCCATCGAGAAGCTGGGCATCAGCATGGGAATGGTCTTGTTCAGCCCGGCCGCCGCGTACTGCTTGACGAAGTTGATGCCGGTGCCACCGGGATGGAACTGGTAGATCGCGTCGGGCGCCAGCGAACGCAGCCGCGCCAGCTCGACCGAGAAGTCCGACTGGTCGAGCTTGGTGTAGATCTCGGCCGCGACCTCGCCCTTGTAGGTGCGCTTGAAGCCTTCGATGGCGTCGCGCCCGGCCTGGTAGTTCGGTGCCAGCAGCACCACGCGCTTGTAGCCCAGCTCATTGGCCGCCACGCCGCCGGCGGTGTGGAAGGCGTCGTTCTGGTAGGACGCGACGAAATAGTTGGGATCGCACTTCTCGCCGGCGAAGTTCGACGGGCCGGGGTTCAGGCTGACGTAGAACGCGCCCGACTTCACCACGCCCGGCACGACCGCCGCCAGCACGTTCGAGAAGTTCACGCCGGTGTAGAGCTTGACGCCCGATTGCAGCAGCCGGTCGGCGGCCTGCTTGGCGTTGGCGGGCTTGAGCCCGTCGTCCTCGATCACCAGCTCGACCGGCACGCCGCCCAGCTTGCCGCCGCCCTGCTGGATGGCCAGGTTGAAGGCGTCGCGCTCGTCCTCGCCGATGTAGCCGGCCGGCGTGGACAGCGTGGCGATGAAGCCGATCTTCACCGGACCAGCCGCCTGCGCCGACGCGCCCGCGGCCAGCGCCAGGCATCCCAGGATCATTTTGCAGTTCATGTTTTTCCCCTTGGAGACTGCATGGCCCGGCGTCTCGCGCCGGGCGGATTCATTGCTTGGAATGCCGGCCTTTACACGGCCACGACCGGATGGCGCAGCGTGCCGATGCCCTCGACGCCGGCCTCGACCACGTCGCCCGGCCACAGCCATTCCTGCGGGCTGCGGCCCGCGCCCACGCCTTCCGGCGTGCCGGTGGCGATGATGTCGCCCGGCTCCAGCGTGATGCCGGCGCTGATGTCCGAGATCAGGAACGGCACCTTGAACAGCATGTGGCGCGTGTTCGAGCCCTGCTTCTTCTCGCCGTTCACCGTGAGCCACAGGTCCAGCTTCTGCGGATCCGGGATCTCGTCGGCGGTCACGATGCAAGGGCCGAACGGCGCGTAGGTGTCCTGGCCCTTGGAATAGATCCACTGGCCGGCGCGGCGGCAGTCGCGCGCGCTCATGTCCAGCATCACGCTGTAGCCGAACACGTAGGACAGCGCGTCGGCCTCGGCCACGCGCGCGGCGCGGCGGCCCATGATCACGGCCAGCTCGACTTCCCAGTCCAGCTGCTGCGTGATGCGGGCGTTGTGCTCGATCGCGTCGCCCGGGCCGATCACGGTGGTGGGCGGCTTGGAGAAGATCACCGGCTGCTTGGGCAGGTCGGCGGACGTATCCAGCGTGCGGCTGGATTCCTCGACGTGCTCGACGTAGTTCAGGCCGATGCCGAAGATGTTCTTGCGCGGACGCGGGATGGGCGCCAGCAGCTTGACGTTCTCCTGCGGCAGCGCGGCGCCCACGGGCCAGGCGCCACGGAACTGTTCGAGCAGGCGCGCGGCCTGCGCCAGCGCGGCCGGGCCCAGGTCGATGAAGCTCAGCATGTCGTCGGGCAGCGCCACGCCGCCGGCCTGGCCCAGCAGGGCCAGGTCGATCACATAGCCGTCGGCCAGCGCGCCAAGACGGCCGGCGGCGGCGGGATGGGCGCGAAAAGTCACCAAGCGCATAGGTACTCCAGAATATTCAAGACGAGTGGATACGGGCGTCCCGGCAGGCCGGGGCGTCGGATGGAAAATCGTTGTTCGGAACCGCGTCAGATCAGCGTCTGATGACCGTCGTTGTCCTTGAGCGCCTCTTCGCGGTACAGCGACAGTGCGCGCATGACCGGCAGGTCGTTGAAACAGAACAGGCAGGCGTCGTCGTTCGAGGACAGGTTGACGTGCTCGTGCATGGCCCAGGACGGCACGCAGAAGATGTCGCGCTCGGTCCAGTCGTAGCGCCGGCCCTCGATGATGGAATAGCCGCTGCCCTTGGCCACCTGGTAGATGAAGCTGCCGGTGTGGCGGTGCGCCTTGGTGTGCTCGCCGGGCCGCAGCAGCTGCATGCTGGCGCCGATGGTCGGCATCACCGGCCCGCCGGTCATGGGATTCACGTACTCCAGCAGCACGCCGTCATACGGGCTGCCGGCGGTGACGCGCGCGTAGCGGCGCAGCGCCTCGTAGGTGGGCTCCCATTCGTATTTGAACAGCGGCGAGTAGGGCTTGGTCCAGCCCGAGGCCTGCGGACGCAGCGCCACGCCGCCCCAGGTGGCGGTGGTGTCGTCGACCGGATGCGTGACGGCCTGGTTCAGGTCCGGATGCACGGCATAGAAGCCGGCTTCCAGCGCGTTGACCAGCGGGATGTCCAGGCCGTCCTGCCAGATGCAGGTAGTGCCGTCCTCGGACACGCCGTGCTCGTGCCAGGTGCCGTTGGGCGTGAGCACGAAGTCGTTCGCGCCCAGCGTCATCTTGTGGCCGTCGACGATGGTGTACGCGCCGCTGCCTTCCATGATGAAGCGCAGCGCCGAATGCGAGTGCGCGTGCGCCGAGGCCAGTTCGCCCGGCTTCATCACCTGCAGGCCCGAGTACAGCCAGCCCACGGCGGCGGCCACGTCGCGGCGGCCGGGATTGTTCAGGTAGATCACGCGACGGCCGGCTTCCTCGGGCGAGACCAGCTCGGCCGAGCGCAGCACGTGGCCGCGCAGGTCCTGGTAGCGCCAGACCACCGGCACCGAGGCCGAGCGCGGCGCCCAGGGCTCGATCTTGTTCGCCACCGTCCACAGCGCGCCGGTCTCCAGCCGCGCCAGCTCCTGGTAGTAGGCAACGCGCTCCGGCGAGTCGGCCACATTGGCGCGGCCTGCCCGGTCTTCGCGGTATGCGTCGTACCTGTTCGTCTCCATCCCAGCCTCTTTTTATAAAAAGATTTAGATTTTCGAAAATATTAAATCCAGGGATGGCGCCTGATCAAGAATTGCGCGCTAGGGGTTTTCCTGGGGAGAAGCGGCCTGCAAAAACTACTGTACAAAATCACAGTTGTCCTGATACATTGCGCTCGCCTGTGCAACCCGTCGCCTGGAGACGCTCATGTCCGAAGCCGCTCACGTCATGCAGTACATCGTCGTACCCTATCGCGCCGCCGCCGGCGGCGTCGCCCCGGGCGAGATCCGTCCCGCCAGCAGCGAGTTCGGCGCGATCCGCATCGCCAATTCCATGGCGGCGAAATTCGCCGGCGTGGCCGCCTACGAGGTCATGGTGGACAAGGAAACCGGCGACATGGGATCGCCGCGCATCCTGGCGCAGATCGGCACCGTGCCCGCGCTGGACGATTGAACCGGCGGCGCATGAACGGACGGGCCGGCGCCCGTCCGGCCTGACGCGGCCCGGGGTCGGGAAAGCCATGAGCCGCCACGGCTTGCGCCGCTCGCGCGCGCATGGGTAAGGTGGGCGCCTGCCGTCGCGGCATCCACCGGAGACGAAACCTTGGCCCGACTACACCGCTTCCTGTCGCGCTGCGCGCTCGTCGCCTGCGCGTTCAGCCTGCCCGCCGCCGCCCAGACCCCGCCCGTCAAGCTGGTGGTCGGCGCGCCACCCGGCGGCACCACGGACACCGTGGCCCGCAACATCGGCCAGCACATGAGCCAGACGCTCAAGCGCACCGTGCTGGTCGAGAACCGTCCCGGCGCCGGCGGCAACATCGCCGCCGACTACGTCGCCAAGAGCGCGCCCGACGGCAACACGCTGCTGGTCACCTTCACGAGCTTTTCGATCAACGCCTCGCTGTACCGCAAGCTGCCCTTCGATCCGGTCCGCGACTTCACGCCCATCAGCATGCTGGCCCGGGTGCCCAGCGTGCTGGTGACGCGCAAGGACTTCCCCGCCCAGGACATGGCCGCTTTCGTCCAGCAGGTCCGGGCGCATCCTGGCAAGTACACGATGGCGGTCGGCGCGCTGGGTTCGTCGCTGCACATGGCCGGCGAGCGCCTGAAGATGATGGCCGGGCTGGATATCCTGAACGTGCCCTACAAGGGCACGGCGCCGGCGATCACCGACCTGCTCGGCGGCCAGGTCGACATGATGGTCGCCAGTTCGCTCAACGCGCAGCCGCATATCAAGTCCGGCGCGCTCAAGGCGCTGGGCTTGACCAGCCCTCAGCCGCTGCCGCAGTTTCCCGGCGTGCCGCCCATCGGCGACACGATCAAGGGCTTTGAATCGAATGCCTGGTTCGCGCTGTTCGGCCCGGCGGGGATGCCGGCCGATGTCGTGGCGGCGCTCAACGGCGCGGCGCGCCAGGCCGTGGCGGCGCCGGATTTCCGCCGCTTGCTCGACGCCGAGGCCGCCACCGCGGTCAGCAGCAGCCCGCAGGAACTGGATGCCTTCGTGCGGCAGGACATCGCGCGCTACGCCGAGATCGTCAAGTTCACGGGCGCGACGCTGGATTGAGCGCCCGGGACGGGCGCTGACTTGCGGCGACCGGAATCGGCCGCCGCCGGCGGGCCTCAGCCCGTCTTGCCCGTATCGATGGTCAACGGGTCCTGCGTCATCAGCGATTCGACCGACTCCACGTTCATCGGACGGCCCAACAGATAGCCCTGCAGCGAATGGCAGCCCAACTCGGTCAGGAACTCGCGCTGTTCGGGCGTTTCCACGCCTTCGGCCACGACCTGCACCTTCAGGGCGTTGCCCAGCGCGATGATGGCCGACACGATGGCGGCGTCCTCGGTGTCCTGCTCCAGGTCTCGCACGAAGCCGCGATCGATCTTCAATTCCGTGGCCGGCAGGCGCTTCAGGTACAGCAGGCTGGAATAGCCGGTGCCGAAGTCATCGATGGAAATGCGCACGCCCATCTCGTGCAACTGTTGCAGGATGGCAAGGCTCGCGTCGGCGTTCTTCATGGCCGTGGATTCCGTGACCTCCAGCGTCAGATAGCTGGCGTCCAGGCCATGGCGTCGCAGCACGTCGGACACGGTCCCCACCAGGTCCGGATGGCCGAACTGCACCGCCGACAGGTTGACCGCCACGCTCCAGCGGATGCCGTGTTCCCGGTGCCAGGCCGCCAGTTGCCGGCAGGCCTCGTTCAGCACCCACTTGCCCAGCGGAATCACGAGCCCCGTCTTCTCAACGATGGGGATGAACTCGTCCGGCATCAGCAGGCCCAGCGTGGGATGCTGCCAGCGCACCAGCGCCTCGACGCCGATGATGGGACCGTCGGGCGCCATGAACTTGGGCTGGTAGTGCAGCCGCAATTCGCTGTTTTCCAGCGCGCGGCGCATGTCCTGCACCAGCTGCAGCTGGCGATGCACATTGGCATTCATCGACGACTGGAAGAAGCAGTACGTGTCCCGGCCCATGCCCTTGGCGTGATACATGGCCGCGTCGGCGTTGGTCAGCAGGTCGTCCTGGTCGATGCCGTCGTTGGGATAGATGGCGATGCCGATGCTCAGCGAAATGGCGAGCTGGTGGATATCGATGCGGAACGGCTCGCGGATCGCCTCGATCAGGTCCTCTGCCAGGCGGCCCGCGCTGGCCGGATCCATGTTCAGCGCCAGGATCACGAACTCGTCGCCGCCCATGCGGGCGACGGTGTCTTCCTCGCGCAGGGCGCCGCGTATGCGCTGCGCCACTTCGATCAGCAGCAGATCGCCGACGTGATGACCGTAGACATCGTTGATGCCCTTGAAGCCATCCAGGTCCAGGAACATCAGCGCGAAGGTCAGGTCCTTGTCGCGCCGCGCCGTGCGCAGCGCCTGCTTGAGGCGGTCGTCCAGCAGCAGGCGGTTGGCCAGCTTGGTCAGGTTGTCGTGCAGCGCCAGGTAGGTGAGTTCCTCGTTCGCCTTGACCAGCGAGCTGGACAGCGACGAGGTCGTGGTCTCGAGCCGCAGGTCCTGCAGCGACACCAGCAGCGCCGTGCCCATCACGGACATGGTGACGGTGATGATGAACAGCGCCAGCCATTCCGGGCTGAGCCCGCCGACGAAAGCGCCGCAGATGCTGCCCAGCGGGAAATTGGCGGCGGCCATGCCCGTGTAGTGCATGCCGACGATGGCGATGCCCATGACCACGGCGCCCAGCAGGCGCATGCGCCGCACGCGCGTGGTGTTGTGTCGCAGGTTGAACGCGATCCACAGCGCCGCGCCCGAGGCCAGGACCGCGATGAGGATGGAAAGCGCGAACAGGGCCGGGTCGTAGGCGATGCCCGGCGCCATGCGCATGGCGATCATGCCGGTGTAGTGCATGCCGGCCACGCCCGCGCCCATCAGCAGCGCGCCGATCGCCAGCTTCTGCCAGGGCAGGCGTTCCTGGCAGACCAGGTGCAGCGAATAGGCGGAAAAGGCGATGGCGATCAGCAGCGACAGCAGCGTGATCCAGGGGTCATAGCCCAGCGGGATCGGCAGGCTGAAGGCCAGCATGCCGACGAAGTGCATGGACCAGATGCCCAGGCCCATCGCCGATGCCCCGCCCGCGAGCCAATATTTCGCGGCCCGCCCACGGACATTGCTGATCCTCCCCGCCATGTCCAGCGCCGTATACGACGCAACAATCGCAACAATTAAAGAAAGAAAAACCAGGAGGGGACTGTATTCACCGATCAGCATCGCTATTCCTGCAAGCCTGCGGCCCGGCTTCGATCTTGCCGGCCCCGCAGTGAACCAATGCTACCAGCGGTTTGGCCGCGAAAGCAGCAGCGCGATGAGTGTGGAAGCGGCTTTTCTTGGTTCTGTTGTTTTTTCTGGAAGACGAACGGGAAATGCGAGCTGCGCATGGCGGTTGATATGGCGCAGTCCTGCTCTGTGACTGTCACGTTCTTCGCGTTGCATGACGGCGATCCGCAAGCGCAGACGCGCGGATCCATGCGCAATGCTGGCGAAGATATTCTCCATTTCGCGACATTCAAGAATCATCGCGCATTGCTCATGCCGGTGCGCGGCAGACGATGATCCAGGCGCGATCCATCGCCCGCGTCGCTTCAATACAGGGTATTGCGAACCCGCCAGCGCTCGCGGCGGCTGTCGAATCCGTGCGTGCGCTAGTTGGCGCGGTGCGGTTCGACCCTCGGAATATCAAATAGAGTAATGCTCCGATATTCCACAACCTCATTGCGGACGAGAATGATGACTCCCCAAAATTGGCCAGGGGATGCGGCAAGACACTCCCGGTCAAGCATCAAGGCCACGTTTCTTGTCTCGCCGGCTTGAATGACGAGCAGGCGCCCCGGGACATCGGTCGCCACCGTCACCGGCATATCGGGCGACGTGACGCTTGCACACAGGCCCGCATTCAGCTCCCGGCCGGATAGCGCAATCCCCACGCTGTCCGGCCCGGGATTATGAATGGACGCTCGCAGCGTGCCGGGATCGAACTCATCGACGGCCTCCAATCTGTCGATCTCGATCCGGATCGGCGTCGACAAGGCCGGCGCGGGCCAGTGCGGCATTTCATCGCCAACGGCTTGCGCCGCCACATCCACCACCCGGCGCGCCTGCGCTATCCACTCCTGCATGGCTGCCGTATCGCAGCCTCCCGCCCCTTTCACGATCGCGCGCACCTGACGGGTCTGCTCCTCGTCCCAGTTGGGCTGCGCTTTCAGCTGCGCCAGATAATCCGCCGCGGAAAAATGAAACTTCGACAGCGCCGCGCGATTCAATCGCTCGAACCGCCAGCTTTCATCCGCACGACCCGGACACACCGTCCGCAGATCCTGCAAATGCGCCCATACCCAGACGGCTCCGCTGATTTCCCTGCCCGGACTCGCCTTCGGCGCAGCCGCGGCGGCCGCTGAACCAATGGCCAGGACCATGCCGGATACCAGAGACGCCAACAACTGCGTATTGCTATTGCGTGAGAACGGGAGAAAGGGCATGGGAGTTCAAAACAGCGAGTCGGCGCACGCGTCTGCATCTGCATCGGATACGCGCAGGAACGTCAGGATGCAACAGCCGATGCCCGGCGGACAGACCTGAGGCACACATGGGAAAGCGGAGGAACCCGCCTGGGCGGAAGTGGCGCGGCTCTGAGGACGAGCGGCCGGAGCACAGCAAGATGCTGGCGCGCCCGACAGGAATCGAACCTGTATCAAGAGCTTCGGAAACTCTCATTCTATCCATTGAACTACGGGCGCAGCGCAAGGGAGGCGGTATTGTACCCAAGTTTGAGCAGCGTGCATGAAATAGATCAAATCCCCGCGCAAACTGCTCGAAAACCCGGCCCGATCCATTGGACGGGCGTCCATGACACCGTTATATAATCCAGCGTTTGCTTGCTGGGCGATCCGCTGTTCGCCGCCCGAATGTGCAGTACTGATCTTTCTCTGTTGCCGCCACCAGGCGCCCCGGTACCCGTTTGCAGGATTTGGTCATGAGCAACCAGCAGGAACACATAGAAGAGCATTCCTCCCCCATCAAGACCCCCAAGCAACTGATCGTCACGGCCATACTGGCGTTCGTGGTGCCGATCGGGATCATCATCCTACTGGTGAACATGGTCGTCTCCGGCACCAAGGTCGGCGCCGGCTCGGACACCCTGACGCCTGAAGCCGTCACCAAGCGCATTGCACCGGTCGCCGGCTTCGAGCTGGTCGACGCCAACGCGCCCAAGGTCTTCAAGACCGGCGAACAGGTCTTCGCCGCCGTCTGTACGGCCTGTCATACCGCCGGCGTGGCGGGCGCTCCCAAGATCGGCGACAACGCCGCCTGGGCGCCCTTCATCAAGTCCGGCTACGAGTCCCTGCTGAACGTCGCGCTGCACGGCAAGGGTGGCATGCCCGCCAAGGGCGGCAACCCCACGCTGAGCGACTACGAAGTCGCGCGCGCCGTGGTCTACATGGCCAACAAGTCCGGCGCCTCGCTGCCCGAACCGGCCGCTCCGGCCGAGGAAGGCGCGAAGAAGGAAGAAGCCGCCGCTCCGGCTGCTGCTGCCCCGACCGCCGCCGCGCCGGCTCCTGCCGCTGTCGCCCCGGCCGCCCCGGCCGCCGACGCTCCCGCAGCAGCAGCGCCCGCCGCTGCGGCGCCCGCGCCGCAACAGGCCGCCGTCAACCCGGCCGGCGAAAAGCTCTACAAGAGCGTCTGCTTCGCCTGTCACGCCACCGGCGTGGCCAACGCGCCCAAGTTCGGCGACAAGGCCGCCTGGGAGCCCTACATCAAGACCGGCATGGACGCGATGGTGAAGGTCGCCATGCAGGGCAAGCCGCCCATGCCGCCCAAGGGCGGCGCGGCCACCGCCACGGAAGAAGACATCCGCGCGGCCGTGCAATACATGGTGGACGCGGCCAAGTGATCCTCTGATCCGCACCCTCGGCACGACAAAAAGCCCCTTGGAATTCCAAGGGGCTTTTTCGTGGGCGGGCGCCGGAAGCCATCGACGTCAATCGCGACAAGGCCGACGTCCTTTCCCGCGCGGACGCAGCGCAGGCGCCTCATTGCATCGACCCGAGCTTGCGCGCGCGGGTCGATGCGCTGCCATCAGGCCGCCGCCGGCTCCAGCAGCGACATGCCCAGTTGCACGCGGCGTTGCAGCCACAGGCTGGGACGATAGCGCTGGTCGCCGGTGACGCGCTCGATGTTCTTGAGCACTTCCAGGATGCGCGTGGTGCCCAGCGCGTCGCCCAGCGCCAGCGGACCCGTCGGATAGCCCAGGCCCAGCGTCACGGCGCGGTCGATGTCCTCCGGCGTGGCGATCTGCTGCTGCGCGATATCGCAGGCGATGTTGACGATGGTGGCCACGATGCGCTGCGCGACGAAACCCGGCGAATCCTGGATCACGGTGACCGGCACGCCGTCGGCGGCCAGCGCGGCATGGGCCGCGTCGCGCCATTGCGGCTGCGTGGCCGGCGACAGCATCAGACTGCGGCGCTTGGCGCCGTCCAGCGCGTACAGCGTGTCCAGGCCCACACTGCGGGCCGGATCCAGGCCCTGCGCCGAGACGGCGGTGGACACGTCCTCGCCGTAAGGCGTGACGATGATGAGCGCGTCGGCCGCCGGCGTGGAACCGGAGATCAGCGGCGCGCCCAGCTTTTCCAGCAGCGCGGTGGCGCGCGCATAACCTTCGGGGTGCTTGGGGCTGACCCAGATCTTCAGATTCTGCGGCAAGGCCGGCGCGGGCGTTTCGGCCGGCACCTGCTTCTGGCCGTCGACATAGGTATAGAAGCCTTCGCCGGCCTTGCGGCCGATCAGGCCGCCGGCCAGGCGCACGGCGGTGATGGGCGAGGGACGGAAGCGCGCCTCGTCGTAGAACTGGCGGTAGATGGATTCCATCACCGGATGCGACACGTCCAGCGCGGTCAGGTCCAGCAGCTCGAACGGGCCCATGCGGAAACCGGCCTGCTCGCGCATGATGGCGTCGACCTGGGCGAAGCTGGCCACGGCCTCCTGCGCCACGCGCAGGCCCTCGGTATTCATGCCACGGCCCGCGTGGTTGACGATGAAGCCGGGCATGTCCTTGGCGCGCACCGGCGTGTGGCCCATGCGGCGGGCCAGCTCGGCCAGCGCGTCGCCGACTTCCGGCGCGCTGCGCAGGCCGTCGATGACTTCCACCACCTTCATCAGCGCCACCGGGTTGAAGAAGTGATAGCCGGCCACGCGCTGCGGGCGCTTGCAGGCCGCCGCGATGGCAGTGATGGACAGCGAGGACGTGTTCGAAGCCAGGATGCAGTCCTCGGCCACCACGCCTTCCAGCGCCGCGAACAGGTCGCGCTTGACGTCCAGGCGCTCGACGATGGCCTCGACCACCAGTTGGCAGTCCGCCATGTCGGACAGCGCGCCGGCTGCGACCACGCGCTCGAGCGCGGCCTGGGCGTCGGCGGCGCCGAGCTTGCCCTTCTGCGCCAGCTTGTCCCAGGTCTGGCGCAGCGCTTCGCGCGCCGACGCGACGGCTTCCGCGCTGGTGTCGTACAGGCGCACGCGCAATCCGGCCTGCGCCGCGATCTGCGCGATGCCGCGCCCCATGGCCCCGGCGCCCACGACGCCGATGGTTTGAATCTCCTTCATGAACGCTCTCCTGCCTCTATATGGACGATCTGGGTGATTGGATATGTGGATGGCTTTCGGCGGACCATGGCCGCCGCGCGCCGCGCCGGGCATGCAAGATGCCCGCGACGCGGCCGCGCAGGAATGTCAGGCCTGGCCCTGCGCCAACGCCTGGATTTCATCGGCCGACAGGCCCAGCTTCTCGGACAGCACCTGCGCCGTGTGCTCGCCCAGCATGGGCGGGGCGCGGCGGGATTCGACCGGGCTGCCGGACAGCTTGAGCGGGCTGGCGGCCATGGGCACCTTGCCGGCGGCCGGATGCGGCAGCTCGCGCTTCATGCCGCGCGCCAGCACCTGCGGATCTTCGTAGACCTGGTCCAGCGTGTTGATCGGACCGGCCGGCACGCCCACGCCTTCCAGCGCGGCCAGCCAGTGGTCGCGCGCGCCCGTGGCCATGCGCTCGGCCAGCAGCGGCACCAGTTCCTCGCGGTTCTTCACGCGCTGCGGATTGGTCGAGAAGCGCGGATCGGCGGACAGCTCGGGCAAGCCGATGACGCCGCAGTAATTGCGGAACTGGCTATCGTTGCCCACGGCCACGATCAGGTGGCCGTCGCTGGCCGCGAAGACTTGATAGGGCACCAGGTTCTGGTGCGCGTTGCCGGCGCGGCACGGCGCCTTGCCGGAGGTCATGTAGTTCAGGTTCTGGTTGGCCAGCATGGCCACCTGGCAGTCCAGCAGCGCCATGTCCACGCGCTGGCCCAGGCCGCTCCTGCTGCGCTCGTGCAGCGCCGCCAGGATGCCGACGGTGGAATACATGCCGGTCATCAGGTCGGCCACCGCCACGCCCGCCTTCTGCGGACCGCCGCCGGGCAGGTCGTCGCGTTCGCCGGTGATGCTCATCAGCCCGCCCATGCCCTGGATCATGAAGTCATAGCCGGGGCGGCTGGCGTAGGGGCCGGTCTGGCCGAAGCCGGTGATGGAGCAGTAGATCAGACGCGGATTCAGTTCCTTCAGGCTGTCGTAGTCCAGTCCGTACTTGGCCAGGCCGCCGACCTTGAAGTTCTCGACCAGGATGTCGCTTTGCAGCGCCAGCTCGCGCACCAGCTCGGCGCCGCGCGGCGAGGCGATGTCCAGCGCCACCGACAGCTTGTTCCGGTTGGCCGACAGGTAGTAGGCCGCCTCGCTGGTGTCGTTGCCGGCCGCGTCCTTCAGGTACGGGGGCCCCCAGGCGCGGGTGTCGTCGCCCGATCCCGGGCGTTCGATCTTGATGACTTCGGCGCCGAGGTCGGCCAGGTTCTGGGTGCACCAGGGGCCGGCCAGCACGCGGGTCAGGTCCAGCACGCGGATGCCGGTGAGAGGGGCGGGACGTTGCGACATCTGATCTCTACGCTCATTGAAAAATGAAAACGTCCGGTCCGCGCTGCACTGCGGGCCGGGCGGGAATTCCGTCATGCCGGCGGCTGGCCGGCGCTCGCGCCGCGCCGCCTTGCGGGCCTTGCGATTCGTCGTCGGGCTAGTGTGCTGTGCCGCAGATACGCCCGCACAGCACACTGCTGGATATTAGCCTTTAGCCGGCATCGCCGGGACGCGGCGGCCGGGACCTGTCGACGCGGCGGACGCTGGCCGGGCCGCCGGCGCATCCGCCCGCCGCCCCGCGCCAGGATCGCCGTAGGCTCAGGAATGGGCCTTGATGGTCTCGCGCGCGATCACCAGCTGCTGGATCTGCGAGGTGCCCTCGAAGATGCGGAACAGGCGCACGTCGCGGTAGAAGCGCTCGACCGCGTACTCGGACATATAGCCCGCGCCGCCGTGGATCTGCACCGCGCGGTCGGCCACGCGGCCCACCATCTCGGTGGCATAGAGCTTGCAGCAGGCCGCCTGCATGGTGGTGTTCTCGCCGCGGTCGCGCATGCGCGCCGCGTCCAGCACCATGCAGCGCGCAGCGTACAGCTCGGCCTGGCTGTCGGCGATCATGGCCTGGATCAGCTGGAATTCGGCGATGGGCTGGCCGAACTGCTTGCGGTCGATGGCGTACTTCACCGCGTCGCGCAGCAGGCGGTCGGCAATGCCCACGCACAGCGCGGAGATGTGCAGCCGGCCCTTGTCCAGCACCCGCATGGAGGTGCGGAAGCCGTTGCCTTCCTCGCCGCCCAGCAGCGCGCTGGCGGGCACGCGGCAGTTGTCGAACACCACGTCGCTGGTCAGCGCGCCGGCCTGACCCATTTTCTTGTCGGGCCGGCCGATGGACAGGCCGGGCGTGCCCGCCTCGACCAGGAAGCAGGAGATCGACGCGGCGCGGCGCTCGGGCGCGGTACGCGCCATGACCGAGAACAGGCCGGCGATGGGCGCGTTGGTGATGTAGCGCTTGGTGCCGTTGAGCACGTAGTGGTCGCCGTCGCGCTCGGCCGAGACGCGCAGCGCCATGGCGTCGGAGCCGGCATCCGGCTCGGTCAGCGCGAAGGAGCCGATCAGCTCGCCGCTGGCCAGCCTGGGCAGGTAGTTCGCGCGCTGCTCGTCGGTGCCGGCCAGCACGATGGCCTGTGAGCCGATGCCGATGTTGGTGCCGGCCAGCGAGCGGAAGGCGGGCGAGGTCTGGCCCAGCTCGAACACGACCCGCACCTCTTCTTCCATGTTCAGGCCCAGGCCGCCATGCTCGGGCGCGATCGACAGGCCGAACAGGCCCAGTTCGCGCATTTCGCGCACGATGTCCGGCGGCACCTGGCCGCTGGCGGCCAGTTCATCCTCGGCGGGAATCAGGCGTTCGTGCACGAAGCGGCGCACGGCGTCCAGCAACAGGGTCAGGGTTTCGGTGTCCAGGGCCATGATCGGGGTCTCTTCCAGGGGTCCGGGTGGGCGGCGGCGCTCAGGCGCGCATGCCGCCAACCAGTAAGTCGTAATAGCCGGCGGCGATGGTTTCGGCGTCGTCGCCCATGCCGGGCTTGTACCAGCGCACCATCCAGTTCAGCATGGACAGCACCGCGCGGCCGGTGGCGGCCACGTCCAGCGGCCGAAACGCGCCCTCGGCCACGCCTTGCGCGATCACTGCGCGCAGGCGCTTCTCATAGCCGTCGCGCAGGCGCGCGGCGTCCTCGCGCTCGGGCAGCGCCATGCCGGAATAGCCGATCAGCATGGTGACGAATTCGGCGTGGTGCCGTTCGAAATAGCGCGCGTGGCCCAGCATGAAGGCGCGCAGCCGTTCAGCCGGGCCCGCCGCCTGGTCCAGCGCCTGGCCGACATGCCGCGTCAGGCCCTCCAGCACCGCCAGGATGATGGCGTCGTAGATGTCCTGCTTGGTGGTGAAGTAGTGATAGATGGCGGCCTTGGACACGCCCAGCGCCGCCGCCAGGTCGGCCACCGAACTGCCGTCGTAGCCGCTTTGCGCGAACAGCTTGGCGGCTTCTTCCAGGATGCGTTCGCGCGGCGCCGCCAGCGTGGGCGGCCGGCCAGCGCGGGCGCGCTTCTGGGCGGGGGGAGCGGTATGCGCCATGACAGGGCCTGTTGGGACTGCGATTGGACAGGAATTGCGGCTGGAACTGCGGCAGGGACTGCGGCCGGGACCGCGCTTGCGATCAGGACTGGAATCGGGGCGGCGCCCGCCCATCAGGACGCGAGCGAACCTCGATTGACAGCGGCTCGGCGCATGCCGTTAAATAAGGATTAATTAATTACCGGACGGTCGGTAGGTAATTATAGGCACAGCCTGCGGCAGGGCTCAAGCGGTTTGTTCCACGGCCCCGCGCGCTCCCCATCCTGACCCATGAACGCACGCGTAGACACCATGCCCCATCCTCTCGTGACTGATTTGTATGGCCAGATGTCCCTGCCGGTCATCAGCGCCCCGATGTTCATCGTGTCCAATCCCAAGCTGGTGGTGGCGCAATGCACCAGCGGCGTGGTCGGCTCCTTCCCGGCGCTGAACGCCCGCCCCCAGAGTCTCCTGAACGACTGGCTGGACGAGATCCAGGCCGGGCTGGCCTCGTACCGCGAGGCCCATCCGGGCGCCAAGGTCGCGCCCTACGCCGTCAACCAGATCATCCACCAATCCAACGACCGCCTGGAACAGGACCTGGCCGTCTGCGCCAGCCATCGCGTGCCGCTGATCATCACCAGCCTGCGCGCGCCGGGCGACCTGGTGAAGGGCATCCACGACTGGGGCGGCAAGGTCTTCCACGACGTCACCACGCTGCGCCACGCCGAAAAGGCGCTGGAAGCCGGCGTGGACGGCCTGATCCTGGTCTGCGCGGGCGCGGGCGGCCACGCCGGCACGCTCAGCCCCTTCGCGCTGCTGTCCGAGGTGCGCCGCTTCTATGATGGCCCGCTGATCCTGTCCGGCGCCATCACCACCGGCGAACACGTGCTGGCGGCGCAGGCCATGGGCGCGGATTTCGCCTACATGGGCACGCGCTTCATCGCCAGCGAGGAAGCCAACGCCAGCGAGGGCTACAAATCCGCCATCGTCGATGCCAGCGCCTCGGACGTGCTGTACACGCCGTTCTTCACCGGCATCCCCGGCAACTATCTGAAAGCCAGCGTCGTCGCCGCGGGCCTGGATCCGGCCAATCTGCCGGCGCCCGACAGCGGCGCGTCCAACTTCGGCAGCGGCCGCGCCAAGCCCTGGAAGGACATCTGGGGCGCGGGCCAGGGCGTGGGCGGCATCGACAGCGTGCTGCCCGCCCGCGAGATCGTCGCCAGGTTGCGCACGGAATATGCCCAGGCCCGCGCCCGCCTGGCCGGCGCGGACTTCGCATAAGCACGGCGCCACGCAACGCCCCCGACCCGGAGAACGACGCCATGAGCATTGGCCTGGCCATCGACCGCGACGGCGCGGTCCTCACCCTGACCATCAACCGGCCCGAGCGCCGCAACGCGCTCGACAACGCCACCTACGCGGCGCTGACCGAGCAGCTGGCGCGGGCGTCGGCCGACGCGTCCGTGTCGGCGGTCATCCTGACCGGCGCCGGCGAGCACTTCACCGCCGGCAATGACCTGCGCGATTTCCAGGCCGAGCGCGGCGCGGGCGACAGCGCCGCGATGAGCTTCCTGCGCGCGCTGACGACAACCGAGGTGCCGGTCATCGCGGCCGTCGAGGGCTATGCCGTCGGCATCGGCGTCACGCTGTTGCAGCACTGCGATTTCGTGCACATCGGCGAAGGCGCCACGCTGCGCCTGCCCTTCGTGGCGCTGGGCCTGTGCCCGGAAGGCGCGTCCAGCCTGCTGCTGCCCAGGCTGGCCGGCGCCCGCCGCGCCGCCGAATGGCTGCTGCAGGGCAAGGCCTTCGGCGCCCGCCAGGCGCTGGAAGCCGGGCTGGCCACCTCAGTCACGCCCGCCGGTCACGCGCTGGCGGCGGCCCGGGCCACGGCGGCCGATCTGGCGGCCCAGCCGCCGACCGCGCTGCGGCTGACCAAGGCCATGCTCAGGCGCCCGGACCACGAGGCCATCCAGGCCACGCTCGACTATGAAGCCGAGCAGTTCCGCGCGCGGCTCGCCACCGAGGAGGCCCAGGCGGCGTTCGCGCGGTTCTTCAAGAAGTAGGTGGACGGCGCCAACGCCGGGCTCAAAACGGCGAGTCAGGCCGGAAATTCGGCGCGCGGCGCTCGCGCAACGACTGGATTCCTTCGCGCACGTCCGGGCCGGCAAAGCCCATGAACTCCAGTGCCAGCGAGGTATCGAAGCTGGGGCCGGCCATGCGCAGCCAGTTGTTCAGCGAATACTTGGTCCAGCGGATCGCGGTCTGCGAGCCGGCGGCCAGCTTGTTGGCCACTTCGAAAGCCTTGGCGATCAGCTCGGCCTCGTCCACGCACAGCGACACCAGGCCGATGCGCTCGGCTTCCTCGCCGGACACGGTCTCGCACAGCATCAGGTAATACTTGGCCTTGGCCATGCCACACAGCAGCGGCCAGACGATGGCCGCGTGGTCGCCGGCCGCCACGCCCAATCGGGTATGGCCGTCGATGATGCGTGCGTTGCGCGCCGCGATGGAGATGTCGGCCAGCAGCCCGGCCACCAGGCCGGCGCCCACCGCCGCGCCGTGCATGGCGGACACGATGGGCTTGTTGCAGTTGATGATGTTGTAGACCAGGTCGCGGGCCTCGCGCCAGACGCGGGCGCGCACGTCGAAATCGTCGGCCATCTGCTGCACCAGGCCCAGGTCGCCGCCACCAGAAAAGCCCTTGCCCTCGCCACGGATCACCACCACGCGCGTATCCGGATCGGTATCGATGTCGCGCCAGATGTCGGCCAGCTCGCGGTGCATGCGGTCGTCGGCGGTGGACAGCTTGCCGGGCAGGCCGTCCTTGGCGCCCATGATCAGCTCCAGCACGCCGCCGGGATGCCGGCGCAGCTTCAGGGACTCGTAGGCGGCGTAATGTTCCAGCGTGATGTCGGTCATTGTCTTCTCCGGTGGCGCCGGCGGGACGCCGGCGCGTTTTGGGGCACTATAGTGGATGGCGG
>NZ_JAGTJY010000083.1:0-24838 GCF_018195695.1 Achromobacter sp. Marseille-Q0513
TCCTTGTCGTACTCGATGCACACGCCGCCGCTGCCGTTCGAGAAGACGCGCCAGTGGTGGTAGGTCTCGAAGGCCTCGGCCAGGCACAAGGCATAGATGCCTTCCAGCTCCCTGGCGCGCGCGTACTCCTCGATATAGAACGAATCGTTGCGGTCGTCCCAGGCCTTGGGATTGAGCAGCGCGAGCTCGCCCGACTGCAGGTAGTCGATCAGGTAAGGCAGCTCGGTGTATCGGCGCAGGGTGGTGGCCAAGTCAACGCTCCCGTGAGGTCCAGCCGCCAGTCTACCCGCTTCGGCCCGCGCCTCAGCGCAGGGCCGCGCGCATGAAAGCGACGACGCGGGCGTTGAAGTCGCGATGAAAGGCCGCCCGGTCGAAACCCGGACCATCGGTGCACAGTGATGGCAGCGCTTCGGCCTGCGCCGGCGAGCATGGCGCCAGGAAGGCGAAATGACCCGCGCCGGCGACCCGATGGAAATCGGTCCCCGCCGGCAGGCCCTGGCGCAGCGCTTCCACGCTGGCGGGCGTCACCCCATCGCCGCCCAGTTCCGAGGCCCACAGCTGGACCGGCGCGGCCACGCCGGCCAAGGCCGACGGCGCGAACGCATTGAGCGGATCGGCGATCACCAGGGCCTTGACGCGAACATCCTTCGGGTAAGGCTGGGCCGGCGCCTTGCCTCCCGCGATGTCGCGGCACATGGGCAGCCCCGGCTGTGATTCGCAGAACGACAGCCCCTGGCTGAAATCGGGCGCGGCGCCCGCCAGCACCAGGCCGGTATAGCCGCCGCGCGAGAAGCCAAAGAAGCCGACCGCGTCGGCACGCAGCTGCGCCCTGCCCGGCCAGGCGCCGGTCATGTAGTCGATGAGCCGCCGGATTTCGCGCGGACGCGTCGAGAAGATGGACAGATAGCCCTGCCGCGAACGGTCCACGGCGTTGTCGCCCGCGTGATTCAGCGCGGCCACCACGAAGCCGGCCTCGGCCAGCGCCCGCGCGGTGTCGTGATGGCCCAGGAAAGACCCGCCCGAGCCGTGCGACATCACCACCAGCGTCCTCGGCCCCGCCGGCATCGGGCAGTCCGGCGTGCCGGCGATGACGCTACGGCCGACCGAGATCTCGACCTCCGGCGCATCGCAGGGGTACCAGGCCGCGCCTTGCAGCGCGGGGCCATTCATGTCCATGGGCAGGCTGATGCGCTGGAATCCGACGGCCTGGGCCTGGCTGGCGGCCAGGCTCAAGACCGCTGCCACGAGCAGCCGGGACGCGCGTTTGCGCGGGACGACGGTGCAACCCGATGCGGCAAGCAGGCGCGTTGCGGACTTTACGAAACAGAACATGGGCCGGACCTTTGACAGGCGCGGCGTCTTCCTCGACGCCGCACGAGCGCGAGCATACACCGGCGCCGGAAGCCGCCAGGCGATGCCGTCGCGAGAGCGGAGGATACCGGCCAACCCGCGGCTTGCGCTCGCCCGCACACGGAAAAAGTCGAAGTAAATCAATCGGATTTGTAATTCCCCGGTCAGCTGCCCGTTTTCTTCCCGACACCAAAATAGACCCTCAAAGTCGGCAAGACAGATCGCGCCAAGCGCGACATAACAACAGGGGAGACAGCACGCATGATGAAGAGAATGCTCGTTGCAGCAACAACCACGCTTGTCATGCAGACCGCCACGGCACAAGTGCCCGCGTCCATCACGCTATACGGCCTGATGGACGCGGGCATCGGCTACACAAGGCTGAGCGGCGCCTACAAGGATCCCGCGACTGGACGCACCCTGCGCGCGGGCATGAGCCGCCTGGGCGCCCTGAGCGGAGGGGTTTCCGGACCGCGCTGGGGGGTGCGCGGCAAGGAAGACCTGGGCGACGGCCTGCATGCCGTGTTCCAGCTGGAATCGGGCTTTGACAGCCGCAACGGCCAGATCCTGCAGGGCGGCCGCCTGTTCGGCCGCCAGGCCACCGTCGGCCTGACGGACGCCCGCTGGGGCGAGCTGCGGCTGGGCCGCCAGTACAACGCCGCCACGCGCTACTTCCTCAACATGCTCGGCCCGGCATTCGGCGGTTTCAGCCAGCTGCACACCGGCTACGGACTGGGAATGAGCTCGGCGTCCTTTCCGCGCTACGACAATCAGGTCTTCTATGAAACGCCCTCGATGGGAGGCATCAAGGCCGCGGCCGGATACGCCTTCAGCGTCAACGACACGCGCAATGCCGAAACCGGCTATGCGACCGCCAACAACACGCGCGCCATCACCGCGGCCCTGCAGTACGCTCGCGGCCCGCTCAGCGCCTTCCTGGGCTACGACCAGCTCAATGCAGCCAGGCAGCTCGGCACCGCCCGCGCCGCCGCCACGCCGCGCGCCTACATCATCGGCGCCTCATACGATTTCATCGCGCTGAAGATCGCAATGGCCTACAACCGTGTGGCCGACGGGTGGTTCGCCGGCAGGAGCTTTCGCGACGACGGCCGGGTCGGCGGCTTGGCAGGCACGCCGTCCTATGCGTTTTCCAGGGGGCTGCGCTCCAATTCCCATGTGATCGCGCTCGCCGTCCCCGCGGGCCTGTCGGGACATGCGTTCGCTTCCTGGCAACGCACGGACATCAACTCATCCAGGCTGACGGGCGGCGACGCGACCGGCCACACCTATAGCCTGGGCTACAGCCACAACCTGTCCAAGCGCACCGACCTGTACGCGGTGGTTTCCCATACCCGCAACTGGGCCTTTGTCGACGGCGTTCGAGCCCTGGACGCCTACGCGGGCCTGCGCCATCGATTCTGATTGGCAACGCCCGCGACGTTGTTTCGCCCCAACATGGCCCCCCCTATGCCGACTCGACTCGCGGGCCTTCGCGAGCGGCCTACGCCCCTGTGATCGCAGAAAAAGATGACAGAAAATGCGGCGCGCGGCGATCGGATTCGTAATTTGAATGTCGGCTGTCTGTCGAACAGCGGGTTCCACACTTGGCTGGCCAAGCCCCGGTTCCCGCAGCATCTGCGCTCGCAATCCCGCGCCGCGGCGCCGCCGGCCTGGCTCCACTCACAATCCATATCACCGGAGCCTTTGCATGAAAAAGATCTTCGCGGCCACACTGGGCGCGGCGCTGTCCGCCGCCGCGCAGGCGGAAACCTCAGTCACGCTGTACGGCCTGATGGACACCGGCGTCAGTTACAGCCGGATCACCGGGGACTATACCGACCCCAAGACCGGCGTCACGAGCGGCAGCGGCATGAGCCGCCTGGGCGCCACCACCGGCACCACCGCCGGATCGCGCTGGGGCCTGCGCGGCAAGGAAGACCTGGGCGACGGCCTGTACGTCGTGTTCCAGCTCGAATCCGGCTTCGACAGCCGCAACGGCAGCTCGCTGCAGGAAAACCGCCTGTTCGGCCGCGAGGCCACCGTCGGCCTGGGCAGCGCCGAATGGGGCGAGTTCCGCTTCGGCCGCCAGTACAACGTGGGCACGCGCTACTTCTCGGGCATGCTGGGTTCGTCGTTCGGCGGCGGCTTCAACCAGCTGAACACCGGCGCCGGCCTGGGCTTCAGCTCGTCCTACTATCCGCGCTACGACAACCTGCTGGTCTATGAGACGCCGTCCATGGGCGGATTGCGCGCCGCCATCGGCTATTCCAGCAACATCAACGACCTGAAGAGCAGCCAGACCGGCTACGCCACGGCCGACAACACCCGCGCGATCACCGCCGGCCTGCGCTACGACAACGGACCGGTCAACGCCTTTGTCACCTACGACCAGCTCAACGCATCCAACAAGCTCAGCCCTGCCGAGACCAGCGCCACGCCGCGCTCCTACGTGATCGGCGGATCGTACGACTTCGAGGTATTCAAGCTGGCGCTGGCCTACAACCGCGTCACCGACGGCTGGTTCGCCGGCAAGAAGCTGCCCAACAATGCCAGCGTCGGCGCCTTCACCGGCACGCCTTCGTATGCGTTCTCCAAGGGCTTCCGCTCGAATTCGTACTTCATCGGGCTGTCCGCGCCCCTGGGCGGCGGCAGCAGCCTGTTCGCGTCGTGGCAACGCGCCGACGCCAACAACAAGAAGCTGACGGGCGGCGACTCGGCCAGCAACACCTACAGCCTGGGCTACAACTACAGCCTGTCCAAGCGCACCGATGTCTACGCGATCGCATCGCACACCAGCAACTGGGCCTTCGTGGATGGCATCAAGGCCACGGAAGTGGGCGTGGGCCTGCGCCACCGCTTCTAAGCGGGCAGCGCGGTCCGCGCGCCGCGCCGGACTCCGTTGATGGCACCCTCCTCCGCGAAGGGAAGGTGTTCCGTCGCCGCGCCTTTCCTCGAGAAGGCGCGGTTTTTTGTATTCCAATACCGCGCACGCCAACACGCGGGGGCCAAAAAAAGCGCCCCTGCGGGCGCTGACGAACCGCGTGGACTCAATCCAGCGCGGCCAGCATGTAGGCCCCGCCGCGCAGCGTATGCAACAGCCGGGGCGTGCGGCCGGCATCGATCTTGCGGCGCAGCCTGCGCACCGCGATCGCGACCGCGTGGGATTTCGGGTTCTTGCGCTCGAATACAGGCAGCTGCATGCCCCAGACCTGTTCGGCAAGCTGCCAGGCATCGTAGACCTCGCCCGGCCGCTGCATCAGGAAGGCCAGCAGCGCGAATTCCTTGGGCGTCAGCCGCAGGACCTCGCGATTGCGGCTGACCCGGCCGCGCAGCAGGTCCAGCTCCAGGTCCGCGAGATGCAGGCTGTAGCCGGACTGCGGCGACGCCTCGCGCATGGCGCAGGCCATGCCTGCCGCCCCGCCTATCGGCCCGCCGCGTTCTGGCGCTGCACTTCGGCCTGGTACTCGGGGCCGCTGCGCAGGCGCACATACTCGGCATAGGCGACACGGTATTCACGGCTGTAGATATCGGGCGATGCCTCGCCGCGCCAGAAGCGCTCCAGGCCGGCGCGCTTCCACAGGGCCAGGTCGGCCCGCACTTCCGCCCGCGTCAGGGACTGGCCGTGATAGCTGGCGGCGGGCTGCGCCTGGGCCTGGGTCTGCGCCTGGGCCAGGGACGTGGCGCCGGCGGCCAGGGCCAGCATCAAGGCAACGTTGCGGATGGTCTTCATGGTTCGCTCCTAGGGATGAATCGCTGCCGGGTTGCAGCATGGAGACCATTCTAGGAACGGGGTACGGACAAAACGCTGATAGCGGGATTACGTTTTCGCAATGACGTAGCGGTGCCGCCAGTCAGCCGGAACCATACCCATCGTCGGATCGGTTTTCGCATCCCTTGCCTGGTTTTGCAGTCTCCCATGGCTGCGTCGGTTTGATATAGGCGTCAAAGATGGGCCGGACCTCGGACCATGGAAGGCGCTGTTTCCGAGCCAGGAACAGTTCGCGGCCGAACGTCGTCGGGCTGTGCGGCTGCGCCAGCACATTGCGCAACGCTTCGCGGTCATCGTCATGCCTGCCGTGAAGTATGCCGCTCTGGTCGGAATAGGTATTGAAGGCTTCGAGCTCGCCCGCCGCGTTGCGCCTGGCATGGCAAAAGGCATAGGAGTCCTGCACGATGTGCAGCAACTGCCCCAGCGCGATACCTCGAGCGCTGGCGTCAAACCGGTAGTCCATCAGGTCGCCGATTTGCCTTGCGCCTTGGAAGAAAAAATTCTCCATGCCGGCAACGCGCGTCACATCTTCGTTCAGCGCATGGGTGCCCAGCGAAACCTCATAGGAAAAACGCGCCCACACCAGCAAGTTCTCGTAGGTTTCTCCCGCCGGCGCACCCGGCTTTCCCATGCCATGCAGAAACTGCAAATCACCGAAATGGCCACGTGCGGCCCATGATTGCGACGATTTCCTTCCTCGATTCGCCATGCCCTTGTCCGCTGACGCCAATAACAGGTGATTCAGATAGCAGCTGGCCTTTCGTGGATCCAGGGGAGACACCTTGCCCAGACATTTCTCGCGGCTGTTCCCGGTGAACCACAACGTTGGAAAATCATTCCAGCGCACGCCGTCCAGCACGTCTCTGATTCGTATGCCCTCGCCTTCCAACCCCGTCTTGCAGTCGCTCACCGACACGCACGAGAACACCGCGAGCGTCATCTGCTCATGCAAGGGGCTGGCGCCATCGAGATACGGAATGCGATTCTTGACCTTGCCGGCCACCAGGCCGGACACATCATCCATAGGAGAAAGATGCAGCTTCCAAGCCCACGCGGGCGTGGCGCCCAACAGCATGGCGCAGCCCAGTACGGCAATCCATCTTCCGACCATGATTAGCTATCTCCGTTGGAAAATCCGCTTGCATCCGGCAATGGGGCTCGCCAGCATCGGCATTGAGGGCAAGAAGCCACGACGATCTTAGAGCAATACCCGAAGGCAGCACGGTTGGAATTTAGAACTGGAACGCTCTCGCTCCCATAAGAAACGCCGCCTCTCGGCGGCGTCCTGCCTGCCAGCGGCGTGCTCAGCGCACCTTGCCCGCCTTCCAGGCCTGCAGCAGCGTGTCATAGGCGATGGTCTCGCCCTTGGGCTTTTCGTTGGCCAGCTTCTTCCACGGCGCCTGCTGGTCCGACAGCCACTTGTTGGGATCGCCCTTGGCGTTGAGCTTGGGCGCGCACTGCGCCATGCCGGCCCGCTCCAGGCGCGCCATCACCTGGTCCATCTCGTTGGCCAGGTTGTCCATGGCTGCCTGCGGCGTCTTCTCGCCGGTCACGGCGGTGGCGACGTTCTTCCACCAGAGCTGGGCCAGCTTGGGGTAGTCGGGCACGTTGTTGCCGGTGGGCGTCCAGGCCACCCGCGCCGGGCTGCGATAGAACTCGATCAGCCCGCCGTAGTTGGCCGCGTTCTTGGTGAAGAACTCGCTGTGGATGTCGCTGTCGCGGATGAAGGTGAGCCCGGTGATGGACTTCTTCAGCGACACCGTCTTGGCCGTGACGAACTGCGCGTAGAGCCAGGCGGCGGCCATGCGCTTAGGATCGGTGGACTTGAAGAAGGTCCACGAGCCCACGTCCTGGTAGCCGTTCTGCATGCCGTCCTTCCAGTACGGGCCGTAGGGCGACGGCGCCATGCGCCACTTGGGCGTGCCGTCGTCGTTGACCACCGGCAGGCCCTTCTTGGTCATGTCGGCGGTGAAGGCCGTGTACCAGAAGATCTGCTGCGCGACCTGGCCCTGGGCCGGCACCGGACCGGATTCGGAGAAGGTCATGCCCATGGCCTGCTGGGGCGCGTACTTCTTCATCCAGTCCACGTACTTGGTCAGCGCGTAGACTGCGGCCGGGCTGTTGGTGGCCCCGCCGCGCGCCACCGAGGCGCCCACCGGCGTGCACTTGTCATCGGCCACGCGAATGCCCCACTCGTCCACCGGCATGCCATTGGGCAGGCCCTTGTCGGCGGCGCCGGCCATCGACAGCCAGGCATCGGTGAAGCGCCAGCCCAAGGACGGGTCTTTCTTGCCGTAGTCCATGTGGCCATAGACCTTCTTGCCGTCCAGCTCCTTGACATCGTTCGAGAAGAAGTCGGCGATGTCTTCATAGGCGGACCAGTTGGTCGGCACGCCCAGCTCGTAGCCGTACTTGGCCTTGAACTTGTCCTTCAGGTCCTGGCGCGCGAACCAGTCGGCCCGGAACCAGTAGACGTTGGCGAACTGCTGGTCGGGCAGCTGGTAGAGCTTGCCGTCCGGCGCCGTGGTGAACTTGGTGCCGATGAAGTCCTTCAGGTCCAGGTTGGGGTTGGTCCATTCCTTGCCCGCGCCGGCCATATAGTCCGACAGCGGCAGGATGGCGCCGTAGCGGTAGTGGGTGCCGATCAGGTCGGAATCGGAAATCCAGCCGTCGTAGATGGACTTGCCCGACTGCATCGACGTCTGCAGCTTCTCGACCACGTCGCCTTCCTGGATCAGGTCGTGCGTGACCTTGATGCCGGTGATCTCGCTGAAGGCCTTGGCCAGGGTCTTGGACTCGTACTCGTGGGTGGTGATGGTCTCGGACACCACGTTGATTTCATTGACGCCCTGCGCCTTGAGCTTGGCGGCCGCCTCGATGAACCACTTCATCTCGGCCAGCTGCTGGTCCTTGGACAGCGTCGAGGGCTGGAACTCGGAATCGATCCACTTCTGCGCCTCGGGTTCGCCGGCCCAGGCCGCGGACGTGCCGATCAGGGCGATGGCGGCCGCGACGGCGCGCATGCGAAATTTCATGAACAGTCTCCTCGAAAAGTCTCCCCTCTTTTGTGCTGCGGACTCCTGGCCGGGGAAGACGCTGGCCGATAGTCCTTCCAAACCGCTTGCTTGTTCATGCGGGGTCTAGTGTGCTATCCCGTCAGCCTTTCCTCATGATGAAGGCCAGCAGCAGCATCGAAGCCACGAAGCTGATCCACACCGACGGCGGCCCGTCCAGCGAAAACCATTCCGCCGCCTTGCCGCCCAGGCCCAGGAAGGCCAGGTTGAGCCAGGCCGCGGCCAGAAGGCCGATGAACAGGCGGTCGCCGCGCGTGGTGCGGATGGGCAGGAAGCCCTTGCGCTCCACCGTGGGCGATTTCAGTTCCCAGATCGTCATGCCCACCAGCATCAGCGCGATGCAGCTGAAGAACACGGCGACGGGGGTGGTCCATACCATCCAGCTGAACATGGTCCGCCCTCCTATACCCGGCCCATCGCGAAGCCCTTCGCGATGTAGTGCCGCACGAACCAGATGACGATGCCGCCGGGCACGATGGTCAGCACCCCGGCCGCGGCCAGCACGCCCCAGTCCATGCCCGACGCGGACACCGTGCGGGTCATGGTGGCGACGATGGGCTTGGCGTTGACCGAGGTCAGCGTGCGCGCCAGCAGCAGCTCGACCCAGCTGAACATGAAGCAGAAGAACGCGGCCACGCCCACGCCCGACTTGATCAGCGGCAGGAAGATGGTCAGGAAGAAGCGCGGGAAGGAATAGCCGTCCACGTAGGCGGTCTCGTCGATCTCGCGCGGCACGCCGGACATGAAGCCTTCCAGGATCCAGACCGCCAGCGGCACGTTGAACACCAAGTGCGCCAGCGCCACGGCCAGATGCGTGTCCATCAGCCCGAACGAGCTGTAAAGCTGGAAGAACGGCAGCAGGAACACGGCCGGCGGCGTCATGCGGTTGGTCAGCAGCCAGAAGAACACGTGCTTGTCGCCGATGAAGCGGTAGCGCGAGAACGCGTAGGCCGCCGGCAGCGCCACGGCCAGCGAGATCACCGTGTTGATCAGCACATAGATCAGCGAGTTGATGTAGCCCGAATACCAGGCCGGATCGGTGAAGATCGTGCGGTAGTGCTCGAAGGTGAAGTCGCGCGGCCACAGCGTCAGGGTGCTGACGATCTCGGTATTGGTCTTGAACGACATATTCAGCATCCAGTACAGCGGCAGGATGGCGAACGCCAGATACAGCGCCAGGAAGACGGCGCGCCACCAGGTGCTTTGCTCACGCATTTGCGCGCTCCTCGTCCATGCCGCCCGTGGTGCCGGCGCGCTGCATCCAGTTGTAGAGGATGAAGCACAACAGCAGGATGATCAGGAAATAGATGATGGAAAACGCCGCCGCCGGCCCCAGGTCGAACTGCCCCACCGCCTTCTGCGTCAGGTACTGCGACAGGAAGGTGGTGGCGTTGCCGGGACCGCCGCCGGTGAGCACGAAGGGCTCGGTATAGATCATGAAGCTGTCCATGAAGCGCAGCAGCACCGCGATCATCAGGACGCCGCGCATCTTGGGCAGCTGGATGTACCGGAATACCGCCAGGCGCGAGGCGCCGTCGATGCGGGCGGCCTGGTAGTAGGCATCGGGAATCGCGCGCAGCCCCGCGTAGCACAGCAGCGCGACCAGCGGCGTCCAGTGCCACACGTCCATGACCAGCACGGTGACCCAGGCGTCCACGTCGCTGCCGGTGTAGTTGTAGTCCACACCCAGCCAGGACAGCGTCGCGCCGAGCAGGCCGATATCGGTGCGGCCGAACACCTGCCAGATGGTGCCGACCACGTTCCAGGGGATCAGCAGCGACAGCGCGATGACCACCAGCACCGCCGACGCGCGCCAGCCCGAGGCCGGCATGGACAGCGCCAGCAGGATGCCTAGCGGGATCTCGATGGCCAGCACCGCCAGCGAAAAGCCGATCTGCCGCAGCAGCGCGCCATGCAGCTCCTCGTCCTGCAGCACGGCGGCGAACCATTCGGTGCCCACGAACACGCGGCGCTCCGGCGAGATGATGTCCTGCACTGAGTAGTTGACGATGGTCATCAGCGGCAGGATGGCCGAGAACGCCACGCACAGCACCACGGGCAGGACCAGGAACCAGGCCCGGTGATTGATCGGTTTCATCGGATCAGCTCCTCGTCGCGGTAGAAGCAGGTATGCGTATTGAGCGCCGACAGCCAGACCGTCTCGCCCCGCGCGGGCGCCTGCGCCTGGCTGCTCAGGCGGGCGCGCACGGCATTGCCTTCGAAGTCCGCCGTCAGCAACAGGTAGGTGCCGACGTCCTGCACCCGTTCCACCCGTACCGGCAACCCGCCCGGCGCGCCCGGCTCCACCCGGCGCAGGTATTCGGGCCGCACGCCGAGCTTGACCGGGCCGGCGTCCGCCAGGCGCGCGGCCTGGACGGTATCCAGCCCATCCAGCCGGCAGGCGCCGACGCGCAGCGCGCCGTCGGTCCAGTGGGCCGGCAGGAAGTTCATGCCAGGCGAGCCGATGAAATGCCCCACGAAAGTATGCGCCGGCCGTTCGAACAGATCGTCGGCGCCGCCCACCTGCACCGCCCGTCCGCGCGCCATGACCATCACCTGATCGGCGAAGGTCAGCGCCTCGGTCTGGTCGTGCGTGACGTAGATCAGCGTGAGCTTGAACTCGCGGTGGATCTCCTTGAGCTTGCGCCGTAGCTCCCACTTGAGCTGCGGATCGATCACGGTCAGCGGCTCGTCGAACAGCACCGCCGACACATCGCTGCGCACCAGGCCCCGGCCCAGCGAGATCTTCTGCTTGGCGTCGGCGGTCAGGCCGCTGGCGCGGCGGTCCAGCACCTGAGACATTTCCAGCATCTCGGCGATGCGCCCCACGCGCTCGCGGATCCGGTCGGGCGCGATGCCGCGGTTGCGCAGCGGGAATGCCAGGTTCTCGGCCACGGTCATGGTGTCGTAGACCACGGGAAACTGGAACACCTGGGCGATGTTGCGGGCCTGCGGCGTCTTGGCGGTGACATCCTGCCCGTCGAACAGGATGCGGCCATGGGACGGCCGCAGCAGTCCCGACACGCAATTGAGCAAGGTGGTCTTGCCGCAGCCCGACGGGCCGAGCAAGGCATAGGCGCCGCCATCGCGGAACGTGAACTTCAGCGGCAGCAGCGCGTAGTCCTCGTCGGCCTGGGGATGGGGCACATAGGAATGGGAGAGGTCCAGCTCGATCTGTGCCATCAGCGGGCCTCCCCGGCGGCGGGCGCCGCCAGCCAGCCCGGCGCGGCCAGCAAGGCGCCGTCGGCGCCGAAGGCATAGGTCTGCGCCGGATCGAAATACAGCCGCAGGCGCTGGTCCAGCGTGCAGCGGTGCACGCCGGGCAGCTGCGCCACCACCTCGCCAGCGGCCGTCTCGGCATGCACGAAGGTGTCCGATCCGGAGATCTCGGCCAGCTTCACCACGCTGTCCAGCGCGATATGGCCAGGCTGCTCATGCACGTCCAGCGCGCCGGCGCGCAGGCCGGCGGTGATGTCGCCGGCTCCCGCAGGCAGGGGCCGGTCCACGCGCACGCCACCCGGCAGCTCGAAGCCGCCCGGCCGCCGCGCGGCGGCGAACAGGTTCATGGGAGGATCGCTGAAAGCGCGCGCCACGCGGATGGAGGACGGGCGGTGGAACACTTGCGCCGTGGGTCCGTACTGCAGCAGCCGCCCTTCGTCGAGCACCGCCGTATAGCCGCCCAGCAGCAGCGCCTCGCCGGGCTCGGTGGTGGCATAGATCACGGTCGAGCGCCCTTCCGCGAACAGCGCGCTCAGTTCGTCGCGCAGCTCTTCGCGCAGCTTGTAGTCCAGGTTGACCAGCGGCTCGTCCAGCAGGATCAGCGGCGCGTTCTTGGCCAGCGCGCGCGCCAGCGCCACGCGCTGCTGCTGGCCGCCGGACAGCTCGGACGGATGACGCTTGACCAGGTGGTCGATGTGCAGCCGCGCCGCCATCGCCATGACCTTCTCGGCAATGCCGCTCTCGCCGCGCAGCTTGAGCGGCGAGGCGATGTTGTCGAACACCGTCATCGACGGATAGTTGATGAACTGCTGGTACACCATCGCCACGTTGCGCTGCCTGACCGGCACGCCCGTGACGTCCACGCCGTCGGCCAGCACGCGGCCCTCGGTGGGCCGGTCCAGCCCGGCCATGATCCGCATCAGCGTAGTCTTGCCCGCCAGGGTGGCCCCGAGCAATACGGTCATCGCGCCCGGCGCCGGCGCCAGGCTCATCGGATACAGGTGCGTTTGCGAGCCGGCCCGCAAACCTGTCCTGTCCAGGTTCAGCTGCATCTAGTCTCCTCAACCTACCAATACGTCCCGGTTTTTCGACCGGGTTTGGGGCATTGCGGTGCTGCAGCTTATCCGCCCCCATTTTTTTAGGCGCGAATCAGCGAGTCTTTCATGTTGCTTTCGTTTTTTGTGCGTTTTACTCAAAAAGCGAACAGAAAACAATCTTGCAGTGCGTCATTATTTTTCGCTTTTGTTGTTTTATCATACGCACATGACACTGAATCCCAGACAGAGCGCCTTGATCGAAATGGTGCGGGCCCAAGGCTCGGCCACGATCGAGGAACTCGCCAAACGCTTCGACGTCACGCTGCAGACCGTGCGGCGCGACGTGCATTTCCTGTCGGAAGCCGGCCTGCTGTCGCGCTTTCACGGCGGCGTGCGCATCGAGGCTTCCACCATCGAGAACATCGCCTACCGCAAGCGCCAGGGGCTGCACGCGGCCGGCAAGCAACGCATCGCCGAGGCCGTGGCCCGCGCCGTGCCGGACGGCTGCTCGCTGATCCTGAACATCGGCACCACCACCGAGGCCATCGCGCGCGCCCTGCTGCGCCATCGCGGCCTGCGCGTCATCACCAACAATCTGCACGTGGCCGACATCCTGTCCGACAATCCGGACTGCGAGGTGATCGTGGCCGGCGGCGTGGTGCGCTCGCGCGACCGCGGCATCATCGGCGAAGCCACCATGGATTTCATCCGCCAGTTCAAGGTGGACATCGGCCTGATCGGCATTTCCGGCATCGAAGCCGACGGCACGCTGCGCGACTACGACTTCCGCGAAGTGCGCGTCTCCCGCACCATCATCGAACAGTCGCGCGAAGTCTGGCTGGCCGCCGACAGCAGCAAGTTCAAGCGCCAGGCCATGGTCGAGCTGGCCCACATTTCCGAGATCGACCGCTTCTTCACCGACGCGCATCCCCAGGAACCGCTGGCCCAGGCGCTGCAGGACGCCGGCGTGCGCTGCGAGGTCGCGGCCGCCGCGCCTGCCAAGTCCGCCGCCTGAAACTGCCCCGACGCCCGCCACCGCCCACCACAGGCCGAACCGACAAACTCCCATAGCGCATGACCCAGGATCCCGCGGACATGCCCTCACAGCTCCTATGAATTCCACACTCGCTTCCGTCACCCCGCCCGACCGCGATCGCCTGCTCGCCCAGCTCGACAACACGCCCGCCTGGGACGTGATCGTCATCGGCGGCGGCGCGACCGGTCTGGGCACCGCGGTGGACGCCGCCTCGCGCGGCTACCGCACGCTCTTGATCGAAGGCGCCGACTTCGCCAAGGGCACGTCCAGCAAGGCCACCAAGCTGGTCCACGGCGGCGTGCGCTACCTGGCGCAGGGCAATATCAGCCTGGTGCGCGAAGCGCTGCACGAGCGCGGCCTGCTCAACCGCAATGCGCCCCACCTGGTGTGGCCGCTGGGCTTCGTGGTGCCGGCCTACAACCTGCTGGACCAGCCCTTCTATGGGATCGGCCTGAAGATGTACGACATGCTGGCCGGCAAGCTGAACCTGTCGCCCAGCCGCTGGCTGTCGCGCCGCGACACGCTGGCCAACGCGCCGACGCTGGCCGAACAGGTCAACGGCCGCGGCCTGAAGGGCGGCGTGCTGTATTACGACGGCCAGTTCGACGACGCGCGCCTGGCCATGAGCCTGATGCGCACGCTGTTCGACCTGGGCGGCACGGCGGTCAACTACGTGCGCGCCACGGGCCTGACCATGACGAACGGCAAGGTCGACGGCGTGACGGCCACCGACGCGCTGGGCGACGCGGTCTTCACGCTGCGCGCGCGCTGCGTGATCAATGCCACCGGCGTCTGGGTCGACGCCGTGCGCCGCATGGAAGACAAGAACGCCCCCACCATGGTCGCGCCCAGCCAGGGCGTGCACCTGACGCTGCCGCGCGACTTCCTGCCGGGCAAGCGCGCCATCCTGATTCCCAAGACCGACGACCGCCGCGTGCTGTTCGTGGTGCCATGGAACGGCCACACCATCGTCGGCACCACCGACACGCCGCGCGACGACCTGCCGCTGGATCCCGACGCCGGCGCGCAGGACGTGGACTTCATCCTGGGCACGGCGGCGCGCTACCTGAGCCGCAAGCCCACCCGCGACGACGTCACCAGCGTCTGGGCCGGGCTGCGCCCGCTGGTCAAGGCCACCGGCGAAGCGTCCACCAAGGCACTGTCGCGCGAACACACCATCCTGGTGTCCAAGGCCGGCCTGGTCACGGTCACCGGCGGCAAATGGACCACCTACCGCCGCATGGCGCAGGACGTGGTCGACACCGCCATCCAGAACCAGCTACTGACGCAGGCGCCCTGCCGCACCGAGTCGCTGGCCCTGCACGGCGCCGCCGGACTGGCGCCGTCGCAGGAACACGCCGGCACGCCGGACAGCTACTACGGCAGCGACCTGCCCGCGCTCAAGGCCCTGCCTGGCGCCGAGCGCATGCTGGTCAGCGCCAGCGGCCTGTCCGAAGCCCATGTGCGCTACGCCGCCCGCTACGAGCTGGCGCGCACCGCCGAGGACGTGCTGGCGCGCCGCAACCGCGCCCTGTTCCTGGACAGCGAGGCCGCCATGCTGGCGGCGCCGGAAGTCGCCCGCATCCTGGCCGAGGAACTCGGCCACGACGCCGCCTGGCAGCAGCGCACGCTGCGCGACCTGGAACCGGTGGCCGCGCGCTATCGCCTGCGCTGAAGCGCGGGATTCCATGCGCCGGCAGCCTCCCGCCCTGTACGCTTGCGCAGCTCTCTGCGCGGCGCTGGCGCTATGGGGCGCGCCCGCCGCAGCCCGCGACGCCGGCAAGACGGCAGACGCCGGCCTGGCGCCGCCCACGCCCGCCGCGAGCGGAACGGCGGCCGGCGACGCGCACGACTGCGCGCCCACCGAGCGCGCGGGCGGCAAGGTCATTGATATCTACTGGACGCGCGGGCCCGACCATGGCCGGATCACCAGCGGCGAGGTCGATCACTACGTCGACCTGAATCTCGTGGTGCGGACCCGTGGCTACCTCGAAGGCGATTGCGTGGAAGCGACCGTGCAGGCGGCCGACGGCGGCGACATCGTCGAGGGCCGCAAGACATTGCTGCTGCACGGACGCGTCGACAAGGCGGGGGTCGCCTACTTCAAGGAACCGCTGCGGCGCTACACGCTGATCCTGTCCGACGGCGACGAGGACGCAGCCGGGCAGGACGCGCCGGACTCCCGCCCCGCGCCCTGACGCGACGGCCAGACGCCCCTCAGGGCACCCGCAGCGGGCTGTGCCTGATCATGCCCTCGAACACCCGCAGCAGGTCGGGATCGCACTTGGCGCCGGCCTCGCGATGCAGGATCAGCATGATCTGCGCATGCGTGCGGGCCGGGTGATAGGGCCGCGCGTCGCCCAGCGCGTCGTAGGAATCCGCCAGGGAAATGATGCGTGAATGCAGCGGGATGTCGTGGCCCGCCAATCCGTCCGGATAACCCGAGCCGTCGAAATGCTCGTGATGGTGACGCACCGCCAGCGCGATCTGGTCGCGTCCCGGCAGGTCGCTCTGGCGGATGATGTCGGCGCCCACGGCGGCGTGCGACTTCATGATTTCCCAGTCTTCGTTTTCAAGCCTGCCAGGCGAGAAAAGCACGCGGTCGGGCGTGGCGATCTTGCCCAGGTCGTGCAGGCGGGCGGCGACCGCGATGGACTCCAGCTCGTCTTCGGCCAGGCCGCAAGCGCGGGCCAGCGCCACGCTCAGCGCCACCACGCGGTGGCAGTGCCGGCCCGTGGCCGGATCGCGCGCGCGCATCGCGGCGAACAGAGCCGCCTCACAGGAGCCGGGCGGCTCCCCTTCCGTCGAAAAACGCTGCGGGACATCCGTGGCCGGGGATGGGGCAGCCAGGCCGTCTGACGGTGACGGCGGCACTAAGGGTACGTCTGGAGGCATCGAACAAGGCATGCGCGGCACTGCGATGGCGCCGCGTCGGAATCATAAAGTAGCGATTCTGACACATTGCTGCAGGGTCCGCGCGCGCTGGGCGGCGCGTCTCCGACGCCTGTCGCTTCACTGGCGCAGGCGCTCCAGCAAGGCCTCGGCCACCCCGACCGACGATGCCGGATTCTGGCCGGTGATCAGCAGCCCGTCGGAGATCACATGCGGCTGCCAGTCCTCAGCGCGACTGTACTGCGCGCCCAGGCGCACCAGTTCATCCTCGACCAGGAACGGCACGATCTGGCTCAGGCCCACGGCGGCCTCCTCGGCGTTGGAAAAGCCCGTGACCTGCCTGCCCTGCACCATCGGCTTGCCGTCGGCGGTCTTGGCGTGGCGCAGCACGCCCGGCGCATGGCACACCGCCGCGACGGGCTTGCCGGCGGCCAGCATGTTCTGGATCAGCTTCACCGAGCGCGGATCCTCCGCCAGATCCCACAGCGGCCCGTGGCCGCCCGGGTAGAACACGGCATCATGATCGGCCGCCTGCGCCTCGGCCAGCGGCAGCGTGGCCGCGAGCCGGCGCTGGGCCTCGGCATCGCCACGGAAACGATGGGTGGCCTCGGTCTGGGCCTCGGGGTCGTCGCTCTTGGGATCCAGCGGCGGCTGGCCGCCCTTGGGCGAGGCCAGCGTCAGCTCGGCGCCTGCATCCAGGAAGGCGTAGTACGGCGCGGCGAACTCCTCCAGCCAGAAGCCGGTCTTGCGCCCGGTGGCGCCCAGCGTGTCGTGGGAAGTCAGGACGATCAGGATCTTCATTGCGTGCTCCTGTAGCGCGGCCTCGCCGCCGCGCGCGCGGCGGACGGAAGACCGTTGAGGAATGCGCCGGATCGCGGCCCGTGGGGCCCGCGCCGGCGGAAACGGCGGAGGCCGGGAAGGATCGCCTCCGGCTGGCCTGACCCATTACACCATCGATGCGCGAATGCCGCCGGCCTGTCCGCCGGGCGGCCGGTTCATCCGCCGGCATCATGCACCAACATCGCGCACGCCACAGGATGCGGCGGGCCATGTCCGAGAATTCGGGTCAGAAAGGGGCGTTGTGCGAGGTTTGGGAATCACTGGTAACCGATGCATCATTCATGCGCTCGAGCTGCAATGACCCCCACAACGATTCATGAATGACCTACTAGACCTGATCGTCTTTTCTCCAGACGCCGATCAGCGCGCGCGCCGCAGCGGCGCGCTGGCCGAAATGGGCTTCTCGCCCCGCCGCTGCGAAGATTCCAACGGCCTGTTCCGCCTGTTCCAGACCCGCCGCACGCCGCTGCTCGTCATGGAGGCAGAGCTGACCGATCTGTGCATGGCGGTCGCCGGCCTGCGCGCCATGGATACCACGGCGGGCATCGTCGCCATCTCCACCTTCGACTCACCGGAAAACCGCATCCTCGGCCTGCACTGCGGCGCCGACGTCTGCTTCCAGCCCGACGTCGCGACGGCCGAGATCGCCGCCGCGCTGCAGGCGCTGGTGCGCCGCACGCCGCCTTCGGGACGCCGCCATGCCGAGGCGGAGACACGGGCGCAGCCCACGGCCGCCGGCGCCGCCGGACGCTGGCAGTTCCAGGACGCGGCCTGGACCCTGGTCAGCCCGCGCGGCGAGCGCCTGCCGCTGACCCAGGCCGAGCGCGAATTCCTGCTCAAGCTGACCTCGGCCATGGACAAGCGCCTGCCGCGCAGCGACGCCTTCGCGCCCGATCCCCAGGCCGGCCGCGACTCGGTGCGCCGCACCGACGTGGTGGTGAGCCGATTGCGGCGCAAGGCGCAGGACATGCACCTGGACCTGCCGATCCGGACGGTCTGGGGCTGGGGCTATGCCTTCACCGGCGAGATCTAGCGCGGGCGTATCATGCTCGCTGCGGTTGCGGCTTCCCGCCCGCCCGTTCCGCACACCCGCGATCCCGGATCCACCATGGACGTATTCAGCCAACTGCAAGCCCTGCTGGCCCGCCATCAGGCGCGCTACCGCCTGATCGAGCACGCCGCCGCCGGCAAATCGGTCGAAGTCGCCGCCATCCGCGGCACCGCCGTGAGCCAGGGCGCCAAGGCGCTGGTCTGCCGCGTGAAGATTTCCTCGAACCAGCGCCGCAATGTGCTGGCCGTGTTCCCCGCCGACCGCCAGGCCGACCTGGACGCCATCGCCCGCGCCGCCGGCGGCAAGAAGGCCTCGCTGGCCTCGCAGGACCTGGCGCGCGAGCTGACAGGTTGCGAGATCGGCGCCATCCCGCCCTTCTCCTTCAATCCCGAACTGCACCTGCTGGTCGACCCCACGCTGCGCGATCGGCACGATGAAATCGTGTTCAACGCCGGCCGGCTGGACGCCTCCATCCTGCTCGACACGGAAGACTACTTCCGGCTGGCCGCGCCCGAGGTGGCGCCGCTCATCAAGGACTGACCATGTGCCTGGCCGTGCTCGCCCTGAACGCCCTGCCCGGCATCCCGGTCCTGATCGCCGCAAACCGCGACGAGTTCCATGCCCGGCCGACGCTGGCCGCCGCGCAATGGCCCGACGCGGCCGGCATCTACGCCGGGCGCGACGGCCTGGCCGGCGGCAGCTGGATGGGCGCGTCGGCGCGGGGCCGCTACGCGCTGGTCACCAATTTCCGCGAACCCGGCCTGAACCGCGCCGACGCGCCCTCGCGCGGCGCGCTGGTCGAACACTACCTGCGCGGCGCCGAGCCGCCGGCCGAATACATGGCGCGCGTCCACGCCGAGGGGCAGGCCTACAACGGCTTCAACCTGATCGTTGGCGATATGGAACACGCCTGGTACCTCAGCAATCGCAACGGCCCGCCGCGCCGCCTCATGGCGGGCGTGTACGCGCTGTCCAACCACCTGCTGGACACGCCCTGGCCCAAGCTCGCGCGCACCAAGCGCGCCTTCGCCGAGGTGCTGCGCCAAGGCCCCCAACCCGACCTGCCCGCGCTGTACGCGGCCCTGGCCGACCGCGAACCGGCCGCCGACGACGAACTGCCCGCCACCGGCCTGCCGCCGGACCGCGAGAAGCTGCTGAGCAGCCCCTTCATCGTCAGCCCTACCTATGGCACCCGCAGCTCGGCCGTGCTGGCCTTGCGTGAGAATGGCGCCGGACTGCTGCACGAGCGGCGCTACGCGCCTGACGGCACGCTGAACGGCGAAAGCGAACTCCTCTTCACGCTGACCCGCGCACACGCCGGCGCGCGAACTCCGGACGCCGTCGCGGGTCGAAACGCATGACGCGCGCCGGCCAGCGCCCTGCGCGGCGCGCCGCCGTCCGTCGGATCAAGGAGAACAGCATGAACAAGCGCATCGAACGTTGCACCATGGCCGCGGCCATGGCCTTGGGCAGCATGGCCATCGCCGGCCTGCTGAACACCGCGCAGGCGGCACTGCCGCCGGTCCAGCATCAGGGATCGGTGCAGTACGTCAGCGGCGGCATCGGGCTCGACGAATCCGAAGCCCTGAAGGCCGCCGCCAAGGACTATCCCCTGGCGCTGACCTTCGCCGCACAGGTCGGCGGCAAGGCCGACTATGTCGCGGACGTGGCCGTGGTCATACACGACGGCCAGGGCAAGCCGGTGCTGCGCGCGACTTCGGAAGGCCCGTACATGCTGGTCAGGCTGCCGGCCGGCGACTACAAGGTGTCGGCCACCTACAAGGGCCAGACGCAGGAGCGCCAGGTCGCGGTCAAGGGCGCCGGCGCCGCACGCGCCGTCTTCGAGTGGAAATGACGCCGCGCCGACGGGCCGGCCGAGGCCCCGGGCAGCGCGGCGGCCGGCTCAGACGCCGGTGAACAGGATAGCGATGATGAAGCCGATGCTGGTCGCCCAGACCAGCGAACGCAGCGCGCCCCAACCCGCCACGTACATGGCCAGATAGCCCAGCCGCAGCCCCAGCCAGCACGCCATCAGCGTGGCCACGCGCGTCGCGTCGGCCTGGTTGTGCAGCGCGAACAAGACCGCCGCGTAGAAGAAGGGCAGCGCCTCGAAGGCATTGCTCTGCGCCGCGTTGGCGCGTGCGCGCCAGCCCTCCTGCCGCGCCAGCCAGGGGCGCGGGTCGTTGTTGTCGAACTTCTTGCCGCCCGCCTTGGCCAGGATGGCGGACAGGAACGGCAGGACCGCCGCCGCCAGCATCAACCACGCGATCATTTTCATGGGCAAACCTCTGCTTCGATGTGGGAAAACACGGCGGCGCGCGCCGCCGCGCTGGCCGCATGGTCGCCCGAAAGCCGGAAAATGAAAAGCCCGTCACCGTTTACACTCGCCACTTTTCCCGATTGCGAGTTTCCGGTGTCCCTGCTGTCCCCCTGGTCCGTCCTGTTCCTGTCCGCTGCCTTGCTGTGGCCCCCCGCCACGCGCCGCTGGGCGCCCCTGGCGCTGGTGGCGGCCTATGCCTGGGCCGGCACGCAGGGCGCGCTGGACCCCGCCGCCCTGACCGCGCCGGCGCTACTGGCGCTGGCCGCCCTGCTGGTGCAGCCTCCGGCCCCGGCCGCCTTGCGGCTGGCCGGCCACGCGCTGTTCATCGCCGTGGCGGCGGCGCTGTTCCTGCACCTGATGCCGGGATTCCACAATCCGCTGGTGATCCCGCGCGCGCCGCTCAGTCCGGACGCCGTGCCGTTCAGCATGTACCTGAACCTGGACAAGCCGCTGGTGGCATTCTGGATCATCCTGGCCCTGCCGCCCGTCATGATGGGCCTGGACGCGGGCCGCACGCTGCGCGCCACGCTGGCCTGCGGCGCGGCGGCGGTGCTCGTGTGCCTGACGCTGGCCCTGGCGCTGGGCATGGTCGGCTGGGCCCCCAAATGGCCGGACAAGGGCTGGCTGTGGCTGGTCAACAATGCCTTGCTGGTGACGCTGGCGGAGGAAGCGCTGTTCCGTGGCTACATCCAGGAACGGCTGGGCCGGCTGTGGCGCGCGCGCCGCTGGGGCGCCAATGCCGCGCTGCTTTGCGCGGCCGTGCTGTTCGGCCTGGCGCACTATGCCGGCGGCTGGCAATGGATGCTGCTGGCGGGCCTGGCGGGCGCGGCCTACGGCCTGGCCTACCGCCACGGCGGCCTGGCTGCGGCGGTGCTGGCGCACCTGGCGCTGAACGTCGCGCATTTCAGCCTGTTCACCTACCCCGCACGCGCGGCGCTCTGACGCGCGGCATCGCCCGGGCACGGGCGCGCCGATGTCCGCCGCGCCCGGAACCCGGCTTCAAGCCAGCGCCGGATAGTCCGTATAGCCCCCGGGTCCCGGCGCGTAGAACGTGGCGGGGTTGGGCCGATTCAGCGGCGCCTTCAGCGCGAAACGCTGCGCCAGATCCGGATTGGCGATGTACTGCACGCCGAATGCCACCGCGTCGGCGCGGCCTGCGGCGATCGCGGCCTCGGCGGACTCGCGCGTGAAGCCTTCGTTGGCGATATAGGCGCCGCCGAAGGCCGCCTTGAGCGCGGGGCCGATGCTGTCGGGCGCCTCATGCTCGCGCACGCACAGGAACGCGATGCGGCGCCGGCCGAGTTCGGACGCCACGTAGCCGAAGGTGCCGGCGCGGTCCGAATCGCCCATGGTATGGATCTCGCCGCGCGGCGACAGGTGCACGCCCACGCGGCCCGCCCCCCAGACGCCGACGCAGGCGTCGGTCGCCTCCAGCAGCAGGCGCGCGCGGTTCTCCACCGGGCCGCCATAATCGTCGTCGCGCAGATTGGTGCTGTCCTGCAGGAACTGATCCAGCAGGTAGCCATTGGCCGCATGCACTTCCACGCCGTCGAAACCCGCTTCCTGCGCCATCTGCGCGCCCAGCCGGTAGGCCTGGATCACGCCGGGCAGTTCCGCCGTTTCCAGCGCGCGCGGCGTCACGTAGGCGCGCTGCGGGCGCACGTGGCTGACGTGGCCGCGCGCTGCCAGGGCGCTGGGCGCCACCGGCAACTGGCCGTCCAGGAACATGGGGTCCGAGATGCGGCCCACGTGCCAGAGCTGCGCAAAGATGCGGCCGCCGGCCGCGTGCACGGCGGCGGTGACCTGGCGCCAGCCCTGCACCTGCTCGGGCGTCCACAGTCCCGGCGTGTCGGCATAGCCCACGCCCTGCGGCGTCACGGCGGTGGCTTCCGACAGGATCAGGCCCGCGCCGGCGCGCTGCGTGTAGTACTCGGCCATCAGCGCGTTGGGCACGCGGCCGGGGCTGGCGTGCATGCGCGTCAGCGGCGCCATGATGACGCGGTTGGGCAGGGTCAGGTCTCCCAGGACCAGGGGTTCGAACAATAGGCTCATGCGACTTCCTCTTGCCCCGGCGCCTGCCGGGGCGTTGCTGAACGGACCGCGCTACATGTCCTGGTTCAGTTGCCGCAGGAATGCGGCGATCAGGGCTTCATTGCGACGAAAGAACACCCATTGCCCGACCTTGGTGGCCGTGATCAGGCCGGCGCGCTGCAGCACGGCCAGATGCGTGGACACCGTCGACTGGGACAGTCCGCAGCGGCCGTCGATGTGGCCGGCGCAGACGCCATGCTCGAAGGTATGGCCCGGGCGTTCCTCGAAATACGCCTTGGGATCCTTCAGCCACGCCAGGATCTCGCGGCGCACCGGGTTGGCGAGCGCCTTGAGGATGGCGTCGGCGTTGACGGGTGGGTCGTCGCCGGCGGCAGCGGAATTCGAAGGATCCGGGTTCATATTCAAATATCGCAATTTATCGAATCATATATCGTTAAAACTCGATACATGCTCATGCCCCCGCCGCGAGTGGGGATACTCGCGGCAGCCGCGCGCCGGGTCCGCCCCACGCGCAGGTGCGGCGCGGCTCAAAGCGCGGACGCTGGTGCCCTCATTCATGCCCCACCCTGCCGCGCAGCCGCTTGACCTCGCCATGCAGCACCTTGCGCTGCACGCGCCGGCGTTGCGAGGCGCGGGTGGGCCGCGTCGGCCGGCGCGGCTTTTCGGTGCGCGCCGCCGCGCGCACCATCGCGATCAGGCGCTCGATCGCCTCGGCGCGGTTCTTTTCCTGACTACGGAACGTCTGCGACTTGATGACGATGACGCCATCCTTGGAGACGCGGTGGTCGTTGAGCGCGCACAGCGCGTCCTGCACCTCGGCCGGCAGGCTGGAGGCGCGCACGTCGAAGCGCAGATGCACGGCGCTGGACACCTTGTTGACGTTCTGCCCGCCCGCGCCCTGGGCACGGATCATGGTGAACACAAGCTCGCGCTCGTCCAGGTACAGGGAATCTTGGATATGAAACATGGGCGCCAAGTCTACGCCAACGCCCGGCACGGCTTTGCCGGGAGCGCTAAAATAGTCCGCTTTTGCCCGAATTCCGGCATCCCCATGACTTATTCCGCCAAAGAGATCTTCAAGACGCTGCAGGGCGAAGGCGCCCACGCCGGCCGCGCGGCGGTGTTCTGCCGGTTCGCGGGCTGCAACCTCTGGACCGGCCGCGAGAGCGACCGCGCCAGCGCCGCCTGCACCTTCTGCGATACCGACTTCATCGGCACGGATGGCGAAGGCGGCGGCAAGTTCACCACGGCTCAGGCGCTGGCCGATGCCATCGCCGCGGCCTGGGGCCCCGGCGCGGAACGGCGCTATGTGGTCTTCACCGGCGGCGAGCCGCTGCTGCAGCTGGACGAGGCCCTGCTGGCCGAGGTGCACGCGCGCGGCTTCACGGTCGCCATCGAGACCAACGGCACGGTGCCCGCGCCCGCCGGCATCGACTGGATCTGCGTCAGCCCCAAGGGCACGGCGCCGGTGGTGCTGGAACGCGGCAACGAGCTCAAGCTGGTCTACCCGCAGGCCAACGCGCTGCCCGAACGCTTCGTGCACCTGGATTTCGAGCATTTCTTCCTGCAACCCATGGACGGCCCCGCCCGCGCGGCGAATACCGAACAGGCCGTCCAATACTGTACGCAGCATCCGCAATGGCGGCTCAGCCTGCAAACGCATAAATACATAGGCATTCCATGATTCACCCCTACGCTTCGCGGAGCGCGCAATGATCTCCGTGACCCGCAGGCTGGAATTCGACGCCGGCCACCGCATTCCCGACCACCGCAGCCAATGCCGCAACCTGCACGGCCACCGCTATGTGCTGGAAATCACCCTGACCGGCGACGTGGTGCAGGCGCCCGGCGAGTCCGACAACGGCATGCTGATGGATTTCTCCGAAATCAAGCAGATCGCCAAGCAGCACATCGTCGACGTCTGGGACCACGCTTTCCTGGTCTATGAGGGCGACGCCGCCGTGCGCGGCTTCCTGGACACCCTGCCCGGCCACAAGACCGTGGTGCTGGACCGCATTCCCACGGCCGAGAACCTGGCCGCCATCGTCTTCGAGACGCTGGCGCCGCACTATCACGGCCACTATGGCGCCGAGCTGCGCCTGACCCGCGTGCGCCTGTACGAAACGCCCAACTGCTGGGCCGACTGCAACGGCTGACGGCCGCGCGCCGGCCTGATCCGGGCCGGCGCTCCCTCCTTC
>NZ_JAGTJY010000084.1:0-24757 GCF_018195695.1 Achromobacter sp. Marseille-Q0513
CTGACCCCGCCCCACGGCCCACGGTCTTCGGCCCCCGCCGCCCCGCCTCGCGCCGGACGCGGGGGTCTCCGATCAACGAACCTGAAACCCCATATGCGATTTACCCAACCCCTGTCCTACCGGCTGGACCTGCCGCCCCGCTATCCCGAATCGGATCCCTCGGCTCCGCTCGTGCTGGACTCCCCGCACAGCGGCACGGCCTACCCTCCCGACTTCGCCGCCGCGGCCGACTACGGAGCACTGCGCACCGCCGAGGACACCTGGGTTGACGATCTGTGGAGCGACGCCGTGGACATGGGCGCGCCGCTGCTGGCTGCGACCTTCCCGCGCGCCTATATCGACGCGAACCGCGCGCCCGACGAGATCGACGAGCTGCTGCTGGACCGCCCCTGGCCCGGCGCCGTCAACGCCTCGCCCAAGGTCCGCCTGGGCAAGGGCCTGATCTGGCGCATGCTGGACGACGGCACGCCGCTGTATGACCGCAAGCTCCCGGTCGAGGAAGTGGAACACCGCATCGAGGCCTGCTGGAAGCCCTATCACGCGGCGCTGCGCCAGTTGCTGGACGGCGCCCACCGCAAGTTCGGCAAGGTCTGGCACATCAACTGCCACTCCATGCCCAGCGTGGCCGGCGCCTACGCCACCGACCAGCCCGGTCTGGTCCACCCCGATTTCGTGCTGGGCGACCGCGACGGCAGCACCAGCGACCCGGCCTTCCGTGAATTCATCGCGGCCTGGCTGCGCGCGCGCGGCTACAACGTGACCGTCAACGACCCGTACAAGGGCGTGGAACTGGTGCGCGCCTTCGGCTGCCCGGCCGAGGGCCGCCACAGCCTGCAGATCGAGATCAACCGCAAGCTCTACATGGATGAAGTCTCGCTGCGCCCGACGGCGGGCTACGGCCGGCTGAAGGCAGACCTGCGCGAACTGACGGCGGCGCTGATCCTCTGGACGCGCGCGCAAACGGCATAACGCCCCCGCGCGGGCTCTCCCGTCGACAGCAGGACGCAGAAGCCCCGCGGCCAACGCCGCGGGGCTTCTGCATTGCGGAGGGATCGCGGCCTCCCGCCCGCCAGCCCGTCCAGGGAAACGGCGTTTGCGCGCCCCGTCGAGCCCGGCTCGGACTCGTCCCAATGAACCTTGCGGGCTTCCCCTCTGTATTCCGTGTATAACTATCCGCGAACCTTCTGAGGAGAGGCGTCGATGCACATCGGGATACCAAAAGAAACCCGAGACGGGGAAACCCGTGTCGCAGCAACACCGGAAACCGTCAAGAAGTACACGGCCGGCAAGCATACTGTCGTAGTGGAACGCGGGGCGGGCGTCGCCGCCCGATATCTGGACGAGGCCTACGAGGCCGCCGGCGCGACCCTGGGCTCGGCCCAGGATGCGCTGGGAGCCGGGCTGGTGCTGAAGGTGCGCGCGCCTTCCGCCGAGGAACTGCCCCACATGAAGCCGGGCACCGTGGTGGCCGGCATGCTGGACCCGTTCGACGCCGAAGGCCTGATGCGGCTGGCGGCCGCCGGCCTGACCGGCTTCGCGCTGGAAGCCGCGCCGCGCATCACGCGCGCGCAGAGCCTGGACGTGCTGTCGTCCCAGGCCAATCTGGCCGGCTACAAGGCCGTGCTGCTGGCGGCGCATTACTACGGCCGCCTCTTTCCCATGATGATGACCGCTGCAGGCACGCTCAAGGCCGCGCGCGCCGTCGTGCTGGGCGCGGGCGTGGCGGGCCTGCAGGCCATCGCCACCGCCAAGCGCCTGGGCGCGGTGGTCGAGGCCTCCGACGTGCGTCCCGCCGCGCGCGAGCAGGTCGAATCGCTGGGCGCGAAATTCATCGACGTGCCGTTCGAAACCGACGAGGAACGCGAGATCGCGCAGGGCGTGGGCGGCTATGCCCGCCCCATGCCCCCGTCATGGATGGCGCGGCAGGCGGCGCTGGTGTCCGAGCGCTGCAAGCAGGCCGACATCATCATCACCACCGCGCTGATCCCGGGCCGCCCGGCGCCCACGCTGGTGTCCGCCGAGACCGTGGCCGGCATGAAGCCGGGTTCGGTGCTGGTGGACCTGGCGGTCGAGCGCGGCGGCAACTGCCCGCTGACCGAGCGCGGCCAGGTCGTGGAAAAGCACGGCGTGACGCTGGTCGGGCTGAACAACCTGCCGGGCATGGTGGCGACCGACGCCTCCGCGCTGTATGCGCGCAACCTGCAGGATTTCCTGAAGCTCATCATCAATGCGGACGGCGCGCTGCAAATCCAGCGCGACGATGAAATCGTGGCGGCCTGCCTGGTGTGCGAAGGCGGCAACGTGACGCGGAGGACCTAGGCATGGAAGCGATCAACCCCACCCTGATGAATCTCATCATCTTCGTGCTGGCCATCTATGTCGGCTACCACGTGGTCTGGAACGTCACCCCCGCGCTGCATACCCCGCTGATGGCCGTGACCAACGCCATCTCCGCCATCATCATCGTCGGCGCCATGCTGGCCGCCGCGCTGACCGAGGGCGGGCTGGCGCGCGGCATGGGCGTGTTCGCCGTGGCGCTGGCCGCGGTCAACGTGTTCGGCGGCTTCCTCGTGACGCGCCGCATGCTGGAAATGTTCAAGAAGAAGGACAGGAAGCCGGGCAAGGAGGACGCGCAATGATCTCGCTGAACCTCGTCACCCTGCTCTACCTGGTCGCCTCGGTCTGCTTCATCCAGGCGCTCAAGGGCCTGTCCCACCCCACCACGTCGCGGCTGGGCAATGCCTTCGGCATGGCCGGCATGGCGATCGCCGTGCTGACCACCGCCGCCCTGATCGTGGGCCTGGCGCGCGAAGGCGCGTCCGCCATCGGCCTGGGCTGGGTGGTGCTGGGCCTGCTGGTGGGCGGCTCGATCGGCACGCTGATGGCCAAGCGCGTCGAGATGACCAAGATGCCCGAGCTGGTCGCCTTCATGCACAGCATGATCGGCCTGGCCGCGGTGGCCATCGCCGTGGCCGTCGTGGCCGAGCCGCAGGCCTTCGGCATCGCGCCGGCCGGCATGCCGCTACCGGTGGGCAACCGCTTCGAGCTGTTCATCGGCACCTTCGTCGGCGCCATCACCTTCTCGGGTTCGGTCATCGCCTTCGGCAAGCTGTCGGGCAAGTACAAGTTCCGCCTGTTCCAGGGCGCGCCGGTGGTGTTCGCCGGCCAGCACATGCTGAACCTGGCGCTGGCGCTGCTGATGCTGGCCGCCGGCGTGTGGTTCATGCTGACGCAGCAATGGACGCCGTTCATCATCATGACGCTGATCGCCTTCGTGCTGGGCGTGCTCATCATCATCCCGATCGGGGGCGCGGACATGCCGGTGGTGGTGTCCATGCTGAACAGCTACTCGGGCTGGGCGGCGGCGGGCATCGGCTTCTCGCTGAACAACCCCATGCTGATCATCGCCGGCTCGCTGGTGGGCTCGTCGGGCGCGATCCTGTCCTACATCATGTGCAAGGCCATGAACCGCTCGTTCTTCAACGTCATCCTGGGCGGCTTCGGCGCGCAGGCGGGCGGCGGCGCGCAGCAGGGCGACGGCCAGCAGCGCAGCGTGAAGTCGGGCAGCCCGGACGACGCGGCCTTCCTCATGACCAACGCCGAAAGCGTGACCATCGTGCCCGGCTACGGCCTGGCCGTGGCACGCGCCCAGCATGCGCTGAAGGAACTGGCCGAGAAGCTGACCGAGCGCGGCGTGACGGTGAAATACGCCATCCACCCGGTGGCCGGCCGCATGCCAGGCCACATGAACGTGCTGCTGGCCGAGGCCGAGGTGCCCTACGACCAGGTGTTCGAGATGGAGGACATCAACAGCGAGTTCGCCCAGACCGACGTGGTGCTGGTGCTGGGGGCGAACGACGTGGTCAACCCGGCCGCCAAGAACGATCCCAAGTCGCCGATCGCCGGCATGCCCATCCTGGAAGCCTACAAGGCGCGCACGGTGATCGTGAACAAGCGCTCGATGGCCTCGGGCTATGCCGGGCTGGACAACGAGCTGTTCTACATGGACCGCACCATGATGGTGTTCGGCGACGCCAAGAAGGTGCTCGAAGAGATGGTGAAGGCGGTCGAGTAAGCCGCCGCCCGGCCCCTGCCCGCCCGATGCCGGCCCGGGCGGGGGCCATGTTTCCCTGCGCCGGCCGACTGGCGGCTGGCGATATGTCCGCTAGCGCCGGCCGCCGGCCGGCTGGCGCAGCAGTTCGTCCACCACCTCGACCCAATGCCGCACCGGCGTGTCGGTGCCGCTTTGCAGGTGGCCGATGCAACCGATGTTGGCCGACAGGATCACGTCCGGGCCGCCGGCCGCGATGGCCGACAGCTTGCGGTCGCGCAGCTCCTGCGCGATGTCCGGATTCAGCACCGAGTACGCCCCGGCCGAGCCGCAGCACAGATGCTTGTCGGCGAACGGCTGCAATTCGAATCCCAGGTCCGCCAGCAGCTGCTCCGACAGCGGCCGCAGGCCCTGCCAGTGCTGCAGCGTGCACGGCGGATGAAAGGCCGCGCGCGGCGCTTGCGGCAAGCGCGCGCGCAGCGCTTGCGCCTGCGGCGCGACGATCTCGGCCACGTCCTTGACCAGCGCCACGATGTCCGCCGCGCGTTGCGCGTAGGCCGGATCATTGCGCAGGTGATGCGCGTATTCCTTCACCATGGCGCCGCAGCCCGAGGCGTTCATCACGATGGCCTCGACGCGCCCGTCCTGCACCAGCGGCCACCAGGCGTCGATGTTGGCGCGCATCTGCGCCAGCGCCGCGTCCTGTTCATCCAGGTGGAAGCTGACCGCGCCGCAGCAGCCCGCCCCCGGCGCGATGCGCGCACCGATGCCCAGCGCATCCAGCACGCGAATGGTGGCGGCGTCGATGGTGGGCATCATGGACGGCTGCACGCAACCGGCCAACATCAACACCTGGCGCGCGTGCCCGGCCACCTGCGGCAGGCGGCCCGGGTCGCGGCGCTCGGGCACCTTGCGGCGCAGCGCCTGCGGCAGCGCGCCGCGCACGGCCTGGCCCAGGCGCATCGCGGGACCGAACAGCGGCGACAGCATGGCCTGGCGCAGCAGCTTGCGCTTGGTGCGCTCGGCCCAGGAACGCGGCACGCGCTCGTCGACGATCTTGCGGCCGATATCGATCAGATGGCCGTACTGCACGCCCGACGGGCAGGTGGTCTCGCAGTTGCGGCAGGTCAGGCAGCGGTCCAGGTGTTGCTGCGTGGACTGCGTGGGCTCGGCGCCTTCCAGCACCTGCTTGATCAGGTAGATGCGCCCGCGCGGGCTGTCGAGTTCGTCGCCCAGGACCTGATAGGTGGGACAGGTGGCCGTGCAGAAGCCGCAGTGCACGCAGCGCCGCAGGATGGCGTCGGCCTCGTTGCCCAGATCGGTGTCTTTTGCCCAGGAAGCCAGATGGGTTTGCATGGCGTGCTACAGCTCCAGGATCAGGCGGCCGGGGTTGAACAGCCCGGCGGGATCGAGTTCTTGCTTGAGGCGGCGCGTGATCAGGCCCACCGCCGGCGCCAGCGGATGGAACACGCCGTCCTGCGGCACGGACATGCCCGCCGGCCGGAACAGCGTGGCGTGCCCGCCCAGGCTGGCTGCGCGCTCGCGCAGCGCGGCCGCCTCGTAATTGCCACAAAGCCAGCGCTGGCCGCCGCCCCATTCCAACAGCGTCGGACCGAGGTCGAGCGCGGCGGCGGTCGGCGGCAGGGCCAGCCGCCACAACGGCTTGCCGGGTTCAAAGAAGGTGTGGGTCTGCTCGCGCAGCGAGCGCCACCAGGCGTGCGCCGCATCCGGCTCCATCGCGTCGCCGCCGATCAGTTGCCGCGCGCTGGCCAGCGCGGGTGGCGCACCGGACAGGCGCACGCACAGCATGCCCTCGCCGCCATCGGCGTCGCCGCTCCAGCTGGTCGCGGACACCGGCAGCGGCTTGCCGCGCCACTGCGCGAAACAGGACAGCGCCTGCGCCTGCGTGGCGGGCTGCGCCAGCGTCACTTCCTGCATGGGCCTGGGCACGACCTTGAGCGACACCTCCAGGATGGCGCCGAAGATGCCGTGCGAACCGGCCAGCAGGCGCGACACGTCATAGCCGGCCACGTTCTTCATGACCTCGCCGCCGAAGGACAGCATGCGCCCATCGGAATCCAGCAGCCGCGCACCCAGCACGAAATCGCGCAAGGCGCCCGCGCTCATGCGGCGCGGCCCGGACAGGCCGGCGGCCACGCAGCCGCCCACCGTCGCGGCGGGCCCGAAATGCGGCGGCTCGAAGGCCAGCATCTGGCCGCGGGCGGCCAGCTCGGCCTCCAGGTCGGCCAGCGGCGTGCCGGCACGCACCGTGACGACGAGTTCGGACGGGTGATAGTTGACGATGCCGCGATACGGCGTCATGTCCAGCAGGCAATGCCCATCCTGCGGCGTGACAGGCCGGTAGTTGCCATAGAACGATTTGCTGCCGCCGCCCATGACGAACAGGGGCTTGTGGCCGGCGCGCGCCGTCATGACCTGGTCGCACAACTCCGACAGGACGAAATCCATACGGGGTACGTCCTAGAAACGGGCGAGATCGGGAAAGCTCAGCTCTCCCCCATGCACATGCATCTTGCCGTATTCGGCGCAGCGTGCCAGCGTGGGGATGACTTTTTCAGGGTTGAGCAGGCACGGCGGGTCGAACGCCCGCTTGACCGCCAGGAACGCGTCGAGTTCCTCTCGCGAGAATTGCACGCACATTTGATTTATTTTCTCCATTCCTACGCCGTGCTCTCCCGTCACGGTTCCTCCAACCTGCACGCACAGTTCGAGTATGGCGGCGCCGAATTTCTCGGCCCGTTCCACTTCGTCCGGTTTATTCGAATCGAACAGGATCAGCGGGTGCAGGTTGCCATCGCCAGCATGGAAGACGTTGGCGCAGCGCAGGCCGAAGTCGTCTTCCATCTGTTCGATGGCGCCCAGCACGCGCGCCAGATGACGGCGCGGGATGGTGCCGTCCATGCAGTAGTAATCGGGCGACACGCGCCCCGCGGCGGGGAACGCGTTCTTGCGGCCCGCCCAGAATTTCAGGCGCTCGGCCTCCGACGCGGATACCTGGCAGCGGGTGGCGCCGGCGTCGCGGAACACGGCCTCCATGCGCGCGATCTCGTGCGCCACCTCTTCGGGCGTGCCGTCGGACTCGCACAGCAGGATCGCCTGCGCGTCCATGTCGTAGCCGGCGCGCACGAAGGGTTCGACCATGTGCGTGGCGCGCCGGTCCATCATCTCCAGCCCGGCCGGGATCATGCCGGCCGCGATCACCTGCGTGACCGCGTTGCCGGCCGCCTCGACGCTGGCGAAGCTGGCCATCACGACCTGCGCGCAGGCCGGCTTGGGAATGAGCTTGACCGTCACCTCGGTGACCACGCCCAGCATGCCTTCCGAACCGATGAACACCGACAGCAGATCCAGGCCCGGCGCGTCCGGCGCCTCGGAGCCCAGCTCGACGATGTCGCCGTCGATGGTGACCACGCGCGCACGCAGCACGTTGTGCACGGTCAGGCCGTACTTCAGGCAGTGCACGCCGCCGGAATTCTCGGCCACGTTGCCGCCGATGGAACAGGCGATCTGGCTGGAGGGATCGGGCGCGTAGTACAGGCCGTAGGGGGCGGCCGCTTCGGAAATCGCCAGGTTGCGCACGCCGGGCTCGACCACGGCGGTGGCGCTGGCCAAGTCGATGCGGCGGATGCGGTTGAACTTGGACAGGCCCAGCAACACGCCCTGGCTATGCGGCATGGCGCCGCCGGACAGGCCGGTGCCGGCGCCGCGCGCCACCACCGGCGCGTTCAGGCGCTTGCAGATGCGCATCACGGCCTGCACCTGCTCCTCGGTCTCGGGCAGCGCCACGACGGCCGGCAAGGCACGATACAGCGACAGGCCGTCGCATTCGTAAGGGCGGGTATCCTCTTCGCGAAACAGCACGCAGTGCGCGGGCAACGCGGCCGACAGGGCCTCGATCAGTTGCTGCGGAGAATAAGGCGGCTGCGCTTGGGCCAGGCCGGTTTCGACCAGTGAGTTCATGGGTGAAACAATAGCGCGCCCGCTGGGCGGACGCAGGCCGGGATTTACCCGCATCGACAGCGCAACCCCGTATGAAACGACGTTCGCGCGCGTAACCGACGGTAAACGGGCGCTGGCGCAAATCCTTGCGGGCTGCGCCGCCCGGGCGAAAAAAAACGGCGGCCATCGCTGCGCCGCCGTTCTTCTTCACGCCCCCAGGGCGCGCATCCTCACCAGGAAACGATCTTCCCGGGATTGAGGATGTTGTTCGGATCGAACGCGTGCTTGAGACTGCGCATCAGTTCCAGCGCGTTGTCGCCGTGTTCCTCGGCCATGAACTGCATCTTGTGCAGGCCCACGCCATGCTCGCCGGTGCACGTGCCGTCGGCGGCGATGGCCCGGCGCACCAGGTTGTGGTTGATGGTCTCGGATTCCTGCCATTCCTTCTCGCTGTCCGCATCGAGCAGCATCAGCACGTGGAAGTTGCCGTCGCCCACGTGGCCCACGATGGTGTACGGGAAGCTGGCGCGGTCCAGTTCATCGACGGTCTCGCGCACGCAGTCGGCCAGCCGCGAGATCGGCACGCAGACGTCGGTGGTGCTGGCGCGGCAGCCGGGCCGCAGCTGCAGGCCGGCGAAGTAGGCATTGTGGCGCGCGGTCCAGAGGCGGCTGCGGTCCTCGGGGCGCTCGGCCCATTCGAAGTCCATGCCGCCGTGCTCGGCGGTGATGGCCTGCACGGTCTCGGCCTGCTCCTGCACGCCGGCCGGGCTGCCGTGGAACTCGAACACCAGCAGCGGCGTCTCGCGCAGCGTGAGCTTGCTGTGCAGGTTGACGGCGCGCACGCTGGCCGCGTCCATGAATTCCACGCGCGCCACCGGCACGCCCATCTGGATGATCTCGATCACGCTCTGGACGGCATCGTCCAGCGTGGCGAAGTTGCACACGGCGGCCGAGACGGCCTCGGGCTGCGGATACAGGCGCACCGTGACTTCGGTGATGATGCCCAGCGTGCCTTCGCTGCCTACGAAGATGCGCGTCAGGTCGTAGCCGGCCGAGGACTTGCGGGCGCGGCCGGCAGTGCGCACGATGCGACCGTCGGCGGTGACCACGGTCAGCGACATGACGTTCTCGCGCATGGTGCCGTAGCGCACGGCGTTGGTGCCGGAGGCGCGCGTGGCGGCCATGCCGCCCAGGCTGGCGTCGGCGCCCGGATCAATGGGGAAGAACAGCCCGGTGCTGCGGATCTCTTCGTTGAGCTGCTTGCGCAGCACGCCGGCCTGCACCGTGGCGGTGAGGTCTTCGGCATTGACGGCCAGCACCTTGTTCATCTGTGACAGGTCCAGGCTGATGCCGCCCTGGATCGCCAGGATGTGGCCTTCGAGCGAGGAGCCCGCGCCATAGGGAATCAGCGGCACGCGGTGCTCGTTGCACAGCTTGGCGATCTCGGCCACTTCCTCGGTGCTGTGCGCGAAGACCACGCCGTCCGGCGCCATCACGGGGTACGGCGATTCGTCGCGGCCGTGGTGCTCGCGCACGGCTGCGGATTCGGTGAAGCGATCGCCGAAGCGCGCGCGCAGGGCTTCCAGACAAGCGGCCGGCACCGAGCGGCGCAGGGTTTCGGCATGCAGGGGGGCGTTCATGGTTGGCGGATTCCCGGATTCGATGATCCGGCTATTCTACGCCGCCGCCCATGCTGCGCCGCAGCGCGCCGCGCCGTGCGCCGGCCTGCCGGCGCACGGCGCAACCCGGACTCATTTGCCGGACGTCAGCGCGACGCGGCGGCGTTCGCGCACGGCCAGTGCCAGGCGTTCCAGCACGGCCACCGACGCATCCCAATCGATGCAGCCGTCGGTGATGCTCTGGCCGTAGACCAGCGGCGTGCCCGGCACCATGTCCTGGCGACCGCCCAGCAGGTGGCTTTCGATCATCATGCCGACCAGGCGCGCGTCGCCCGCTTCCATCTGGCGCGCCACGTCTTCCGCGACCAGCGGCTGGTTCTCGGGCTTCTTGCTGCTGTTGGCGTGGCTGGCGTCGATCATGATGCGCTGGGCCAGGCCGGACTTGGCCATGTCCTGGCAGGCGGCGTCGACGCTGGCCGCGTCGTAGTTGGGCGTCTTGCCGCCGCGCAGGATGACGTGGCAGTCCTCGTTGCCGGCCGTCGACACGATGGCGGAATGGCCGCCCTTGGTGACGGACAGGAAATGGTGCGGCTGCGAGGCGGCCTTGATCGCGTCCACGGCGATCTTCACATTGCCGTCCGTGCCGTTCTTGAACCCGACCGGACACGACAGCCCCGAAGCGAGTTCGCGATGCACCTGGCTTTCGGTGGTGCGCGCGCCGATGGCGCCCCAGGACACCAGGTCGGCGATGTACTGCGGCGTGATCATGTCCAGGAATTCGCAACCGGCCGGCAGGCCCAGCGTGTTGATGTCCAGCAGCAGCTCGCGCGCCACGCGCACGCCCTTGTTGATGTCGAAGCTGCCATCCAGCTCGGGATCGTTGATCAGGCCCTTCCAGCCCACCGTGGTGCGCGGCTTCTCGAAGTACACGCGCATGACGATTTCCAGGTCGGCGCTCAGGCGGTCGCGCACGGGCTTCAGGCGCTTGGCGTACTCGATGGCGGCGCGCGTGTCGTGGATCGAGCAGGGGCCGATCACGACGATCATGCGGTCGTCCATGCCGTGCAGGATGCGGTGCATGGCCTGCCGAGCGGCGAACACGGTGTCGGACGCCTCCTTGGTGCAGGCGAATTCGCGCATGACGTGCGCCGGCGGATTCAGCTCTTTGATTTCTCGGATGCGAAGGTCATCGGTATTGTGTGACACGGTACTGCTCCTGGGTTGCCCGCCACGGGATGGTTCCCTCTGGATGCGTCCCGAGGGACGATTCCCGCGGGGGTTTTCCGGACCTGGCGGCGCAAAAAAAGCCGCCAGTTCGCTGGCGGCTTTTTCGGGGGATTCTTTCCAAACTTCAGATTGAGCGCGTCCCTTCCTCCGCCAGCGGCTTCAGAAAACCATAAAAATAAAAGTAAAAGGCGGGGGACGCGAATTTCATGGGAAACGACTCTAGCACAATTTTTTTTGACCGTCACGCGGGTTTATCGGGACGGAACCGCCAGCCATGACGACAATCAAGCGGCGCGGCAACGCGCGGCGGGACCGGGCGCGCGCCCTGCCCCGCCGGCCCGATCCGGCTCAGGCCGTGCCGCCCACCGTCAGGCCTTCCATGCGGACCGTGGGCATGCCCACGCCCACCGGCACGCTCTGGCCATCCTTGCCGCAGGTGCCGACGCCCGAGTCCAGCTTCATGTCGTTGCCGATCAGCGTGACGCGGTTCATGGCGTCCGGACCGTTGCCGATCAGGGTGGCGCCCTTGACCGGGTAGGTGATCTTGCCGTTCTCGATCATGTAGGCCTCGGAGGCCGAGAACACGAACTTGCCGTTGGTGATGTCGACCTGGCCGCCGCCGAAATTCACCGCGTACAGGCCGCGCTTGACCGAGGACACGATTTCCTCGGGCGGGGTCTCGCCCGCCAGCATGTAGGTATTGGTCATGCGCGGCATGGGCAGGTGCGCGAAGGATTCGCGGCGGCCGTTGCCGGTGGCGGCGGTCTTCATCAGGCGCGCGTTCAGCGTGTCCTGCATGTAGCCGCGCAGGATGCCGTCCTCGATCAGCACGTTGCGCTGGGTGGCGTTGCCCTCGTCGTCGATGTTGAGCGAGCCGCGACGGTCGGGGATGGTGCCGTCGTCGATCACGGTCACGCCCTTGGAGGCGACGCGCTCGCCGATGCGGCCCGAGAACACGCTGGAACCCTTGCGGTTGAAGTCGCCTTCCAGGCCATGGCCCACGGCTTCGTGCAGCAGGATGCCGGGCCAGCCGGATCCCAGCACCACGGTCATCTCGCCGGCCGGCGCCGGACGGGCTTCCAGGTTGACCAGCGCCTCGTGCACGGCGCGTTCCACGTAGCCTTGCAGCATCTCGTCGGTGAAATAGGCCAGGCCCAGGCGGCCGCCGCCGCCGGCGTGGCCCATTTCGCGGCGTCCGTTGCGCTCGGCGATGACGGTCAGGGACAGGCGCACCAGCGGGCGCACATCGGCGGCCAGGCGGCCGTCGCTGCCCGCCACCAGCACCACGTCATACTCGGCGCCCAGGCCGGCCATGACCTGGATCACATGGGGATCGCGCGCCCGCGCCATGCGTTCGATGCGTTCAAGCAGCGCGACCTTTTCGGGAGCGCTGAGGGTCGCGACCGGATCGATGTCGGCATACAGGCTGCGGCCGTGTTCGGCCTCGACCTGGGCCGCGACCTTGACCTTGCCGGCGCCGCGGCGGGCAATGCCGCGCACCGCGTGCGCCGACGACAGCAGCGCGTCGGCCGACAGCGAATCGGAATAGGCAAAGGCGGTTTTCTCGCCGCTCACGGCGCGCACGCCCACGCCCTGGCTGATGGAAAAACTGCCGGTCTTGACGATGCCCTCTTCCAGGCTCCAGCCTTCGCTGCGGGTGTATTGGAAATACAGGTCGGCATAGTCGACCTTGTGCGTGAAGATCTCGCCCAGCGCGCGCGCCATGTCCGCCTCGGTCAGCCCCCAGGGGTCGAGCAGCAGCGATTTGGCGGTGGCCAGGGAAGCAATAGCGGGGTCGGTGATTTTCATGAGTCTCTGGGTTCTTCCGGGGCGCCGGCGCGCGTCTGCGCAATGGCGCTCAAGCCTCTATCGTAACGCCGAGTCGCGCCCCGCGTCGCGCACGCGCGATGGTTGCCACGGCGACGGCGACTCAATTGCGCAAATGGACGGGAAGGCCCGCGACAGCTCCGGGTTGGCCCTGCCTTTCCCTATCCAGTTAAGCGATTCCGCGCGCTCGCGTATTTATCCGCCGCTGAAGCGGACAGCGGCGGATATTCTGCCGGCGCATGGTCCACCCAATCATCTTACATGTTTATATTTATTTACAAAGTCGTCCGACAAGCTGTCATGAACTTGTCATATACGAGAAATCGATCAGCAGCCGGACGCCGCTTTTCCTTTCGCTTTGCCCAAAGCGAAAATACCCAGATCAAATGCAGCGCGCATCCTGGAACAGCACTCGGCAAAGGCAGGCATGGCGCTGGACATACTTGATGCGGCAAAAGAAGAACGGGTGACGCCCCCACAAAACCCCATTCATATCAAGGGATTACAAAACCTGGATTGCGCAACATCTGTGCATCACATGAAACAAACAGGAGCCATTGCCACGATTCGGCCCGTCGATTGGCACGCCCTTTGAATCAAAGCAGGTCATTTTTCAATTCGTCCTAGATTTGAGAATGGTATTCCCAATACTTGTTCTAAGCCGAAACCCGCAAGGCTGAAGGCATCCGGACGCTTTTGATACAAAGTAATCAGTCTGAAAACAGGGAAATGTGTACGTAATTTGGGTATTATGCGGGGCATAACAAATAACAAGTCTTCACCGGCGAATAAAGCAGTTCCATAATCAGGAATAAATCATGGCCCGAGAAACCTACGCAGCACTGCAAGCAAAGATCGAGAAGGAAATCAACAAGCTCCAAAAGAAGGCTGAAGTCCTGCAGACGAAGCGCCGCAAGCCGGTGATTTCGTCGATCATCACGTCGATGCGCGAGTACGACATTACCCCTGAAGAAATCGCCGCCGCCTTTGGCGCTGGCGCGAAGCCCGCTCGTGGAGCCGCCCGCCGCAAGACCGGCGCCGCTGCCCGCCCCGCCAACGCCGCCAAACGCGCCGTTGCGCCCAAGTATCGTCACCCCCAGACCGGGGAGACCTGGAGCGGTCGAGGCAAGGCCCCCCGTTGGCTCGCCGCGGAAGAAGCCGCCGGCGCGGCGCGCGAGAGTTTTCTCATCAAAGAATAAGAAAACCTATTCTTTAGTATGAAATTAAAATCGGCGCACCATTTTGGTGCGCCGATTTTTTTATCTTGAGTATTTACTGGCGATGGCTGCTTACTGCACGGGGAATTGAATCTCGCGTTCAGCGCCGTTATTGCCGGGGAAATTGTCGAATATCGCGCGAACCAGATATGGCATGGTGCGCAGCAGATTGTCGCCGTCGCTCAGCACATAAGCGCTGGAACGGTAGACCTCGGCGCCGCCCCGCTGAGCGTCCCGGATCTGCAGGTTCAGGGCATTGCGCTGCACGACCATGGGCACGTCCACCCAATCGGGGCCCCAATAACCGAAACCGCCGCCCCAGGGCCGCGGACCGTAATAGCCGCCAGGGCCGTAACCATAACCGCCGTAGAAACCCGGATCATACGGACGGCGAACCATGACCTGGGTCTGCGACGTGCCATATGTGAATGACACATCGAAACGAGGCTTGGCGCCGGCTTGCGCCTCGACCAGGCCAGTGGCGCCTATGCCGGCGCGCACCATGTCCTGGAACGACTGGTATTCGAGATTATTGGTCTGCGAGGCGTCGGCCGGCACGAACTGGTACGACTGCCCCTCGACGCCGGCGGGCCATTGCTGGAATGAGGTGACCCGCGCCGCCACGGTCGGGGCCGCGCAGCCGCTCAGGAGCATGGCCCCCGACACGGCGAAAAGGCCGGCCAGGCGGCCCATGTTGAAAATCGATGTCCCGGACATTTGCAGCTCCTCTACGCACTACGGCGCCATGATACTGACATTGGACTATGGCAAGCGCCGAAAGTTTGCGCGGTCAGGCCTTGCCGAGGCAGCCCATGCCGGCCGCCGCCCCTTGGGGCATGCCCAGCCACTACAATAGGCGCTTGTTCACAAAGGACTGGGATCCCATGCGCACTGACACGCCCGTAACCGTATACCGCAAGGATTATCAGCCCTACCCCTACGATATTCCGGAAGTCTCGCTGGGCTTCGACCTGGCGCCCGAATCGACCGAAGTGCGTTGCGTGATGCAAGTGCGGCGCAAGCCCGGCGCCAGCGCCGACGCGGCCCTGGTGCTGGACGGCGAGGAGCTGGAACTCGTGTCGGTAGGCGTCGATGGCAGCCCGCTGCCCGCCGACCGCTACCATCTGTCCGAGCACAGCCTGGCGCTGTACGGCCTGCCTGAAACGGCCACGGTCGAGATCGTCAGCCGCTGCAAGCCGGCCGCCAACTCCACGCTGATGGGCCTGTACGTATCGGGCGGCAACTTCTTCACCCAGTGCGAGGCCGAGGGCTTTCGCCGCATCACCTGGTTCGCCGACCGCCCCGACGTGATGTCGCGCTACCGCGTGACGCTTCGGGCGGCCGCCGATTACCCCGTGCTGCTGTCCAACGGCAACCTGCTGGCCTCGCGCCAGCTGGCCGACGGCCGCAACGAAGTCGAATGGGAAGATCCCTTCCCCAAGCCCTGCTACCTGTTCGCGCTGGTCGCCGGCAAGCTCACGCACCGCGAAACCACCGTGCGCACCGCCAGCGGCCGCGACGTGCTGCTGCAGGTCTACAGCGATCCCGGCTCGGAAGACAAGACCGAATGGGCCCTGGATTCGCTGGTGCGCGCGCTGCGCTGGGACGAAACCCGCTTCGGGCTGGAGCTGGACCTGGACCGCTTCATGGTCGTGGCCGTGCACGACTTCAACATGGGGGCGATGGAGAACAAGGGCCTGAACATCTTCAACGCGGCCTATGTGCTGGCCGACGCCCAGACCGCCACCGACGCCAACTATGAAGGCATCGAGTCGGTCATCGGCCACGAGTATTTTCATAACTGGACCGGCAACCGCGTCACCTGCCGCGACTGGTTCCAGCTCAGCCTGAAGGAAGGCCTGACCGTCTTCCGCGACCAGGAATTCAGCGCCGACATGATGGCGCAGGGCATGGACGAGGCCGCCGCCGCCAGCGCCCGCGCGGTCAAGCGCATCGACGACGTGGTGGCGCTGCGCGCCGCCCAGTTCCCGGAAGACGCCGGCCCCATGGCCCACCCGATCCGCCCGGAAAGCTACCAGGAGATCGGCAACTTCTACACGGCCACCGTGTACGAAAAGGGCGCCGAGGTCATCCGCATGCAGCACACGCTGCTGGGCGAGGCGGGCTTTCGCGCCGGCATGGACGAGTACTTCCGCCGCCATGACGGCCAGGCCGTGACCTGCGACGACTTCGTCGCCGCCATGGAGTCGGTCTACGTGCGCCAGCATCCCGGCCGCGACCTGTCGGTGTTCCGCCGCTGGTACCGCCAGGCCGGCACGCCGCGCGTGACGGTCAAGCTCGAGCACGACGCCGCCGCGCAGCGCTGCACGATCACGCTGAGCCAGGAATGCGCGCCCGTCGGCGTCGAAAGAAAGGCCGGCGCGGACTACGCCAAGGCGCCGTACCACATCCCCTTCGCCATCGGCCTGCTCGACGCCCAGGGCCGCGCCCTGCCGCTCAAGCACGACGGCAAGATGTCGGATACCGCGCTGCTGGAGCTGACCACGCAAAGCCAGCAATGGACCTTCGACGGCATCACCGAGGCGCCCGTGCCATCGCTGCTGCGCGACTTCTCCGCGCCGGTGATCGTCGAGTACGACTGGACCGATGCCGAGCTGGCCCTGCTCTCGGCTCACGACGCCAACCCCTTCGCGCGCTGGGAAGCCGGCCAGGAACTGGCCACGCGCCAGATCCTGGCGCTGGCCGAGGCGCGCCAGGCCGGCCGCACGCTGCATGCCGACCCCGCCTTCATCGACGCCTGGCGCGCGCTGCTGACCGATCCCGCGATCGACGCCGCGTTCCGCGCCCGCGCGCTGGCCCTGCCCTCGGAAAAGACGCTGGCCGAACGCATGGCCGCCGTCGATCCTCCGGCGCTGTCGGTGGCCCGGGACTTCCTGCGCGCCGAACTGGGCCGCCAGCTGGCCGCCGAATTCCGCGCCGCCTTCGACGCCAACCAGACGCCGGGCGAATACAGCCCCGCGCCCGAGCCCGCCGGCAAGCGCGCGCTGAAGAACCTGGCGCTGGCGCACCTGATGGCCGCCGGCGAACAGGACGCCCAGCGCCTGGCCGAGCAACAGTACGCGTCGGCCGACAACATGACCGACAGCATGGCCGCGCTGTCCGCGCTGATCAACTACGGCCAGGGCGACTATCCGCAGCAGGCGCTGGCCGCCTTCTACGACAAGTGGCAGGACAACCCGCTGGTGATCGACAAGTGGTTCGCGCTGCAGGCCACAGCCCGCTCGACCACGGTGCAGAGCGCGCGCGAGCTGATGGCGCATCCCGCCTTCACCCTGCGCAACCCGAACCGCGCCCGCGCGCTGATCTTCCAGTTCTGCCTGAACAACGCCCGCGGCATGCATCACCCGGACGGCTCGGGCTACGCGTTCTGGGCCGATCAGGTGCTGGCGCTGGACGCGCTCAATCCGGAGATCGCCGCCCGCCTGGCGCGCGCGCTGGACAACTGGTCGCGCTATGTGCCGGCGCTGCGCGCGCCCATGAAGGAAGCATTGCAACGCGTGCGCGCGCAGGACGGCCTGTCGCGCAACGTACAGGAAATCGTATCCAAAGCCTTGGAATTCGCAGCATAGGGAGACCCTCTTGAAACGCAAAACCCTTACCCAATACCTGGTGGAGCAACAGCGCTCCGCCCAGGCCCTCGCGCCCGAGGTGCGCCTGCTCATCGAAGTGGTGGCGCGCGCCTGCAAGGCCATCAGCCACGCGGTCAGCAAGGGCGCGCTCGGCGGCGTGCTGGGCAGCCTGGACAGCGAGAACGTCCAGGGCGAAGTGCAGAAGAAGCTGGACGTGCTGTCCAACGAGATCCTGCTCGAAGCCAATGAATGGGGCGGCCACCTCGCGGCCATGGCCTCGGAAGAGATGGAAACCATCCATCCGATCCCGAACCGCTACCCCAAGGGCGAATACCTGCTGCTGTTCGATCCGCTGGACGGCTCGTCGAACATCGACGTGAACGTGTCGATCGGCACCATCTTCTCGGTGCTGCGCGCCCCGCATCACGTGGCCGGCGCCCCGGTGACCGAAGCCGACTTCCTGCAACCCGGCAAGCAGCAGGTCGCGGCCGGCTATGCCGTCTACGGCCCGCAGACCATGCTGGTGCTGACCATCGGCAATGGCGTGGTCGGCTTCACGCTGGACCGCGAGATGGGTTCCTGGGTCCTGACGCACGAGGACATCTGCGTGCCCGAGGACACCAAGGAATTCGCGATCAACATGTCGAACATGCGTCACTGGGCTCCCCCGGTCAAGCGCTACATCGACGACTGTCTGGCCGGCAAGACCGGTCCGCTGGGCAAGGACTACAACATGCGCTGGATCGCCTCGATGGTGGCCGACGTGCATCGCATCCTGACCCGCGGCGGCATCTTCATGTATCCCTGGGACGCGCGCGAGCCCGGCAAGGCCGGCAAGCTGCGCCTGATGTACGAGGCCAACCCGATGAGCTTCCTCATCGAGCAGGCCGGCGGCGCATCGATCAACGGCACGCAGCGCATCCTCGACATCAAGCCCGACCAGCTGCACCAGCGCGTGAGCGTGATCCTGGGCTCGAAGAACGAAGTCGAGCGCGTCGGCCGCTACCACGCCGAGGACGCGGCCCAGGCTTGATGCCTGGTGACCGTCTCCGCGCGGCGCCCCAAGGCATTGCGGGAGCGCCGCGCTGAAATGACAAAGCCCCGGCCTGGCCGGGGCTTTGTCATTGGGGCTGCGTCATCGAGACGGGCCCGTCAAGGCCGGGCCATCGAGGCGCGAACGGCGTCCATGCCTACTTCACTTCCTCGATCGACTTCACGTCGTCCTTGTTGATCTGCACCTTGCGGCCGTCCTTCTCATACTCGTAGGTGCCCGTCTTCTTGTCGTATTCGGGCTTGTCGGACGTCACGGTCGAGCTGCCGTCTCGCTGGTTGATCACCGAAGGCGAGGAGCAGCCGGCCAACACCGCGAATCCGGTCATCGCCAGAGCCAGGGCCATGTTCTTGATCTTCATGAGCGTGTTCTCCGAGAATGGCTAGAACATTCACTCTAACGTCCCGAACGCGCTCCGCCGGTGACGGGATGTGGCGAAAATGCATACGAACGTAATACCCGTTCGACGCCCCGGGACTACCGCGTTTCCTTGCTTTTCCCCAGGGGAAACGCCAGAAAAAACCCCTCGCGGGACGCGCCCGGGAGGGGTTTTCAAGGACTTACATGCCGCAAGCAGCCATTACGGGGCCGGCGGCATGCGGCATCACATCTTGGCGTGGGCCTCGAGATAGCGCCGCACGGCGGCCGCGTCGCAGTCCATGACCTCGACGCGCTGCGGCAGCGATTCCAGGTCCGCCAGATTGCCCGGCGGCGGGGCCGGACGGCCCAGCGCTTCCTCGATGGTCTCGGAGAACTTGGCCGGCAAGGCGGTTTCCAGCACCAGCATCGGCACGCCCGGCTCGACGAACTCGCGCGCGACCTTGACGCCGTCGGCGGTGTGCGGATCGACCAGCACGCCGGACTCGTCGTACACCGAGCGAATGGTGGCCAGGCGGTCGGCGTGGGTGCTGGCGCCCGACACGAAGCCGTAGCGCGATTCGAACTCGGACTTGAGCGCCGACAGGTCGAACGAGCCGTCGCGCGCCAGGCCGGCCCACAGCGCCTGCACGCGGGCCGGGTCGCGGCCCACCAGATCGAACACGAAGCGCTCGAAGTTGGACGCGCGCGAGATGTCCATGGACGGGCTGGACGTGGCGTAGGTCTGCTCGGCCGGACGCGGGCGGTAGACGCCGGTGCGGAAGAACTCTTCCAGCACGTTGTTCTCGTTCGTGGCCAGCACCAGGCGGCGCACCGGCAGCCCCATGCTGCGGGCGATGTGGCCCGACAGGATGTTGCCGAAGTTGCCCGAGGGAACGGCGAACGAGACCTGGTCGCCGGCCTTGGACGTGGCGCGCAGCCAGCCGTGGAAGTAGTACACCACCTGGGCGGCGATGCGCGCCCAGTTGATGGAGTTCACGGCGCCCAGGCGGTAGCGGGTCTTGAAGTCCAGGTCGCCGGCCAGGGCCTTGACGATGTCCTGGGCCTGGTCGAACACGCCACGCACGGCGATGTTGTGGATGTTCTCGTCCTGCAGCGAATACATCTGCGCGCGCTGGAAGGCGCTCATGCGGCCATGCGGCGACAGCATGAACACCGACACGCCGCGCTTGCCGCGCAGCGCGTACTCGGCCGCCGAACCGGTGTCGCCGGAGGTGGCGCCCAGGATGTTCAGCGTGGCGCCGCGCTTGCCCAGCACGTATTCGAAGACCTGGCCCAGGAACTGCATGGCCATGTCCTTGAACGCCAGCGTCGGGCCTTCCGACAGGCCCAGCAGCGACAGGCCGCCGGCCAGCGGGCGCAGCGGCACGATGTCCTCGCTGCTGAACACCTGCGTGTTGTAGGCCGCGCGCGTCAGGCGGCGCAGGTCCTCGGCGGGGATGTCGGTGGCGAACAGCGACAGCACCTCGAACGCCAGGTCGGCGTACGACAGGCCGCGCCAGGACTCCAGCGTCTGCGCCGACACCTGCGGCAGTTGCTCGGGCACGGCCAGCCCGCCGTCCGGCGCCAGGCCTTCGAGCAGGATGTCCGAGAATTCCAGCGCGGCCATGCCGCCACGTGTAGAGATATATTTCATGTCAGGTGCTCCACGCGCAGGCGCGTCACCTTGGAGCGGACGAACGGCAACGACTCGATACGCTCGATGGCCTGGTTGACGTTGCCTTCCAGCGCCTCGTGCGTCAGGAAGATGATGTCGGCGCCGCCGATGCTGGACGGCTGCTGGATCATCGAACCGATCGAGATCGAGCGGTCGGCCAGCAGGCGCGCGATGTCGGCCAGCACGCCCGGCTGGTCGTCCACGCGCAGGCGCAGGTAGTACGAGGTGCTGACCTGCTCGATCGGCAGGATCGGCGTGTCGGACATGGCGTCGGGTTGGAAGGCCAGGTGCGGCACGCGGTTGCCCGGGTCGGCCGTATGCAGGCGGGTCACGTCGACCAGGTCGGCCACCACGGCCGAGGCGGTGGGCTCCTCGCCCGCGCCCTGGCCGTAGTACAGCGTCGGACCCACGGCGTCGCCCTTGACCAGCACGGCGTTCATCGCGCCCTCGACATTGGCCAGCAGGCGCTCGGCCGGCACCAGCGCGGGATGCACGCGCAGCTCGATGCCCTCGGCGCGGCGCTTGGTGATGCCCAGCAGCTTGATGCGGTAGCCCAGGCGCTCGGCCAGCTCGATGTCCTCGGCGGCCAGCTGCGAGATGCCTTCGATGTAGGCGCGGTCGAACTGCACCGGCACGCCGAAGGCCAGCGAGGCCAGCAGGGTCAGCTTGTGCGCCGCGTCCACGCCCTCGACGTCGAAGGTCGGGTCGGCTTCGGCGTAGCCCAGGCGCTGCGCCTCGGCCAGCACGTCGGCGAAAGGCAGGCCGCGCGTGCGCATCTCGGACAGGATGAAGTTGGTGGTGCCGTTGATGATGCCGGCGACCCACTGGATGCGGTTGGCGGTCAGGCCTTCGCGGATGGCCTTGATGATGGGGATGCCGCCAGCCACGGCGGCCTCGAAGGCCACCATCACGCCGCGCTCGTGCGCGGCGGCGAAGATCTCGTTGCCATGCTTGGCCAGCAGCGCCTTGTTGGCGGTGACCACGTGCTTGCCATTGGCGATGGCCTCGAGCACCAGCTCGCGGGCCAGCGTGTCGCCGCCGATCAGCTCGACCACGATGTCGATGGCCGGGTCGCGCACCAGCGCGTGCACATCGGTATCCACCGGCAGCGTATCGCCCACGCGCGAGCGCGCCTTGGCCACGTCGCGCACGGCGGCGCGGGTCACTTCAATGCGACGGCCGGCGCGGCGCGCGATTTCCTCGGCGTTGCGCGACAGCACCGTCCAGGTGCCGCCACCGACCACGCCCAGGCCCAGCAGGCCGACTCTCATGGGATTCATCGCGGCGCCTTCGGCGGGCGGGCGTTGAGGGGAATTCATTGTATTTCTCCAATATGCTGCGTCATGGCCACCGTCACCGGCGTCGCTGCGCTGGGCCGCGCGGAGCCGGCTTTGCCGGTCCGCTGCGGCGCCCCCTGGGGGGAAGCGCGCAGCGCTTCGGGGGGAGCCTCTACTTCAGCAGTCCGTCTTTACGGAACATGTCCTTGATGCCGCGCACCGCCTGGCGGGTGCGCTGCTCGTTTTCGATAAGAGCGAAGCGCACGTATTCGTCGCCGTACTCGCCGAAGCCGATCCCGGGGGAAACGGCCACCTTCGCATCCGACAGGACACGCTTGGAGAATTCCAAAGAGCCCATCGCCCTGTAGGGTTCGGGGATCTGCGCCCAGATGTACATGGACGCCTTGGGAATCTCCACATTCCAACCTGCTTCATGCAGACCGCGCACGAGCACGTCGCGGCGGCTTTGGTATTGGGCCACGATCTCGTTGACGCAGTCCTGCGGGCCGTCCAGCGCGGCGATGGACGCCACCTGGATCGGCGTGAACGTGCCGTAGTCGTGATAGCTCTTGATGCGCGCCAGCGCGCCGACCAGCTCGCGGTTGCCGACCATGTAGCCGATGCGCCAGCCCGCCATGTTGTAGCTCTTGCTCATCGTGAAGAACTCGACGGCGACATCGCGCGCGCCGGGCACCTGCATGATGGACGGCGCCACGTAGCCGTCGAAGGTGATGTCGGCGTAGGCCAGGTCATGCACGACCAGGATGTCGTGTTCCTTGGCCAGCGCCACCACGCGTTCGAAGAACGACAAGTCCACGCACTGCGCGGTGGGGTTGCTGGGAAAGCCCAGCACCATCATCTTGGGCTTGGGAATGGACTCGCGCACGGCGCGCTCCAGTTCCTCGAAGAAATCCACGCCCGGCGTCATGCGCACCGAACGGATGTTGGCACCGGCGATGACCGCGCCGTAGATGTGGATGGGGTAGCTGGGATTGGGCACCAGCACGGTGTCGCCGCGGTCCAGCGTGGCCAGCATCAAGTGGGCCAGGCCTTCCTTGGAGCCGATGGTGACGATGGCCTCGGAATCCGGATCCAGCTCGACCGCGTAGCGGCGCTGGTACCAGTCACAGATGGCCTTGCGCAGGCGCGGGATGCCCTTGGATACCGAGTAGCCGTGCGTGGTCGGGCGGGTGGACGCTTCCACCAGCTTGTCGACGATGTGCTTGGGAGTCGCGCCGTCCGGATTGCCCATGGACATGTCGATGATGTCTTCGCCGCGCCGCCGGGCCGCCATCTTGAGCTCGCCGGTAATGTTGAAAACGTACGGGGGCAGGCGCTCAATGCGGGAGAACTTCCTCATGATGGGAATCCTTAGGGGGCGAGGGGGCGAAAAAATCCAGGGCGCGGATGCGCTTGGGTGAAAACGGGACCGCAGGCCGCGCGCGGACACGATTGCAGCGCAGCAAAACCCTGTAATCTAGCGCAAGCGCGCCCAGGCGGCAAATGGCGCAAAAACGGGGCCTGCTCCCCCGTTTTTCCCAGGGAACCGCCGGCCCCGACCGACCCATCCCGATCCGGTCCGGCGACCGTGGATACCCTGCAACATGCAGTCATTCCGATGCGCTATCATCGGGTACACCAAGCCGGAGTTTTTATTGAAGCTGCATACCGATCCTGCGACGGCCGCCCTGAATACCGTCACCGCTTACGGTGATGGCTACATCGAGGTCAACCAGGTACGTTTTTCCTCCTCGGTCGCTTTCGGACCCGAAGGCGAAGTCACCACCTGGCCCGTGCAGTCGCCGGCCGACATCACCTCAGCCCTGCTGCACCAGGCCGCCGGAATGGTCGAGCCCGTGCGCGACCCGCTGGCCTTCCTGGACGAACCCGAAGCCGCCCCCGGCCGCCCGGCCAACGCGCCCGAGGTGCTGCTGGTGGGCACGGGCGCGCGCCAGCGTTTCCTGCGTCCCGAGGTCTTGCGTCCCCTGTTGGCCATCGGCGTCGGCGTGGAAGTGATGGACACCCACGCGGCCTCGCGCACCTACAACATCCTGATGGCGGAGGGCCGGCGCGTGGTCGTCGCCCTCATCCCCCCGAACGGAGATTCCCCCGAATGACGCCGAGCATAGGCAAACCCGCCCCGCTGTTCACGGCCGAGAGCACCATCGGCCCGATCAGCCTGGAGCAATGCCAGGGCCGCGCCGTGGTCCTGTATTTCTACCCCAAGGACAACACTCCTGGCTGCACCACCGAGAGCCAGGATTTCCGCGACCTGCACGCCGAGTTCCTGTCGGCCAGCGCGGTCGTGGTCGGCATCTCGCGCGACTCGCTGAAGTCGCATGAGAATTTCAAGGCCAAGTACGAGCTTCCTTTCCCGTTGATCTCCGACGCCGACGAAACCGTCTGCAACCTGTACGGCGTCATCAAGCAGAAGAACATGTACGGCAAGCAGGTGCGCGGCATCGAGCGCAGCACCTTTCTGATCGACGCCTATGGCGTGCTGGTGCAGGAGTGGCGCGGGGTGAAGGTCCCGGGCCACGCCAAGGAAGTCCTGCAAGCCGCCAAAAGCATCGGTTAGCCGTGCGAGCAAGACCCGTCAGGCGCCATAGCCAGCCGGCCCACACTGGAGAGTGACTCATATGCCGCTTCCGAAGTTGCCTACCCGCCCCGCAGCTATCCTGACCTTCCCCTCGGGCGAGAACGCCCGGGCGCAGGCCCGCAGCCCCAAGACCGCCGCTGCGCGGTCCAACACGCAAGCCGCCCTTGCCGAGGACGACGACGACCTGCTGGTCCAGCCCGAGCTGGACGGCATGGCCGCCCCGGCCGCCCGCGGCAAGTCCCAGATTCCCGCGCCCGCCCAATAGACCTTGCGCCGCCCCAGCGCCACGATGCCGACGCGCTCG
>NZ_JAGTJY010000085.1:0-24741 GCF_018195695.1 Achromobacter sp. Marseille-Q0513
GCAACTGGAAGTACGACCTGAACAACAGCGATCCCAAGGTGCAAGCCCTGGGCGTCGGTGAGAAGCTGGTCGAGACCATCATTGTCACCACCGCCGATGGCACCAAGGGCCAGGTCGTCATCACCATCAACGGCACCAACGACGCTCCGGTCATGGGCGGCGTGCTCACCGGCGCCGTCAAGGAAGACGGCACGCTGACCACGTCCGGCCAGCTGACCAAGACCGACGTCGACGTCAACGACAAGCACACCTGGACCCTGGGTGGCGATGGCAAGGGTGTGTATGGCACTTTCACCATCGACGCCAATGGCAAGTGGACCTATGTACTGGACAACAACAGCTCCAACGTCCAGGGCCTGACTGAAGGCCAGAAGGTCACCGACAAGATCACCGTGACCGTCAGCGACGGCAATGGCGGCATCGATACCAAGACCATCTCCGTCGAAATCACCGGCACCAACGACATCGCCAAGATCACCGGCCAGAGCACCGGCAAGGTGATCGAGGACTTCACGCAGACCTCGTCCGGCAAGCTGACGGTCACCGATGCGGACGCCGGCCAGAGCGGCGTCATCGCCCAGACCAATGTCCAGGGCAAGTACGGCACGTTCTCGATCGACGCCAACGGCAACTGGACCTACAAGCTGAACAACGACTCGCCGCTGGTGCAGAACCTGAAGGCCGGCGATGTGATCAAGGAGAACTTCGAAGTCAGCTCCACCGACGGCTCGGCCAAGCAGACCATCGTGATCGACGTGGTCGGCACCAACGACGCGCCTGTGGCCGCTGACAACTCCACCAGCGTGGATGCCGGCTCCAGCCACAAGTTCACCATCGCCGAGTTCAACTTCAGCGATGGCGCGGAAGGCAACAACCTGCAGAGCGTTATGATCACGCGCCTGCCGACCGACGGCACGCTGACGCTGAACGGCCAGCAGGTCACGGCGAACACCGTGATCTCGGCCGCCGACATCGCCGCGGGCAAGCTGGTCTACACGCCGTCCGCCTCGGGCCAGGACACCTCGTTCGGTTTCAAGGTCACCGACGACGGCGGCACGGCCAACGGCGGCAAGGACACGTCGGGCGACTACAACTTCGCGATCAAGACCAACAACTTCATCTCGGGCGGCAACGAAGGCAGCGGCACCGGCACCAACCCGCCGATCAACGGCGGCAGCGGCGACGACGTCATCCTTGGCGACAAGGGCGGCACGGTCACGACGGTCGAACCGGGCAAGAACTACAACATCGCGCTCGTCGTCGACACGTCGGGCAGCATGGACTACGCTTCCGGCACGAAGGGCATGTCGCGCATGGATCTGACCATCGCGGCGCTGAAGAATCTGGCCAACAGCCTGACGGGCCACGATGGCGTGGTCAACGTCACGCTGATCGGCTTCTCCACATCGGCCTCCAACCTGAAGACTATCAACGGTCTGAATGCGAGCAACGTCGGCACCCTGATCTCGGCCATCCAAGCTTTGTACGCCGATGGCGGCACCAACTACGAAGGCGCGTTCAAGGAAGCGCTCAAGTGGTTCAACAACCAGCCCACCACGTCCAACGGCAAGACGTTCGAGAACGTCACCTACTTCCTGACGGACGGCGATCCGACCTTCAGCAACAGCGGCAGCAACGGTGGTTGGAACGGCGGCAGCACGACGGACTACAAGGACATGAAGGATGCCGTCGACGCCTTCAAGGGCCTGAGCGGCAAGAGCACCGTGCATGCCATCGGCATAGGCTCGGGCGTCAATGAGGGCTACCTGAAGTACTTCGACAACTCGAAGGTCACCGGAACGGGCACGCTTACCGATTGGGGATATTGGCAGCCCATCACCGGCCCCGTCGGCCAGCCCCAGATCGTCAACACCGCCAGCGAACTGGCCGCCGCGCTGCAAGGCGGTTCGTCCAGCACGGATCCCGCCTCTGTCGGCAACGACATCATCAACGGCGGCGCCGGCAACGACATCATCTTCGGCGATACCATCAACACCGATGGCAACGTCCTGGATTGGAGCAAGGTGGCTGGCGGCCGTCCCGCCGACCTGCCGCAAGGCGCCGGCCTGGCCGCGCTGGACAAGTTCCTTGAGCTGACCCTGGGACACAAGCCCACCGCGGGCGACCTGTACCAGTACATCAAGGACCACCACGCCGACTTCAACGTGACCGATGATCCGCGCGGCGGGGATGACACCATCCACGGCGGCACGGGCAACGACATCATCTACGGCCAGGGCGGCAACGACACCCTGTACGGCGACGATGGCAATGACATCATCTACGGCGGCGCGGGCGACGACAAGCTGTACGGCGGCGACGGCGACGACAAGCTGTATGGTGGCACCGGCAACGACTACCTGGAAGGCGGCAACGGCAACGACCTGCTGGTCGGCGGCAAGGGCGACGACGTGCTGGTCGGCGGCGCCGGCAGCGACACCTTCAAGTGGGAGCTGAACGACCAGGGCACGACGGCCAAGCCGGCGGTGGACACGATCAAGGACTTCTCGATCGCCAAGCCGACCGATGGCGGCGACATCCTGGATCTGAAGGAACTGCTGGTCGGCGAGAAGGACAGCACGCTGACCCAGTACCTGAACTTCCACAAGGAAGGCAACAACACGGTCATCGACGTCAACACCAAGGGCCAGCTCGCTGCCCAGGGCGCCGACCAGAAGATCGTGCTGGAGAACGTCGACCTGACGCAAGGCGGCCAGCTCAACAACCAGGCCATCATCAATGACCTGCTGCAGAAGGGCAAGCTGAACGTCGACCACAGCTAAACCGTAGTACGCAGTACCCGGGGGAGGGGCTGGCCGGATTCGGCCTCCCCTCCCCCTGCATTTTTTCAACGGATGTCGCCAGTAGTAACGCGAAAAATGTGAAAATCCGTTTCATGCCATCGACCCGCCGATTCCGCGTCGCGCTGAACCTGTGCCGATTGGGTTTGCTCTGTCTGGTCTGCATCTGGGGCGGCTCGTTCGCCCTGGAGATCAACGCCGACAAGCTGCAAAGCCTCTCGGCCAGCCGCTATGGCGCCAAGGGCGCGAAGGCGGTGGCCAGCTGGCTGCAATTGCTGCGCGGCCCGCTGCCGCCGGCCGAGCGCGACAAGCTGACGCTGGTCAACGACTTCTGGAACCGTTCGGTGATGTCCGGAGAAGACTCAGTGATCTGGGGCCAGCCCGACTACTGGGCCACGCCGCTGGAATCGCTGGGCAAGGGCGCCGGCGACTGCGAGGACTACGTCATCGGCAAGTATTTCACCTTGTTGTCCATGGGCGTGCCGGCCAACAAGCTGCGCTTCATCTACGTCCGCGCCCGCATCGGCGGCCCGGCCAGCAGCTCGCAGGTCGCCCACATGGTGCTGGGTTACTACGAAACGCCCAATGCAGTACCGCTGGTGCTGGACAGCCTGATCTCGACGATCCTGCCCGCCACGCAGCGCCGCGACCTGACGCCGGTGTTCAGCTTCAACGCCGACGGGGTCTATGTGGATGGCAAGCCCGCCGCGCCGGTTGACCGCCTCAGCCGCTGGCGCGACCTTCTTCAACGAATGGAACGGGAAGGCATCCGCCCCTGACGCCTGGAAATAAGACCATGTCCATACTTCGACAGCTTCTGCTCAGCGTAACCATCGCCATCGGCGTGATCCTGCTCGGCACCCTGGCGCTGAGCGTCAACGCCGCGCGCGAATACCTGTCCGGCCAGCTGCAGGTGCAGAGCACGGATGCCTCGGTGTCGCTGGCGCTGTCCCTGTCGCAGCCGGCCAACAATGATCCGGTGTTGCAGGAATTGCTGGTGTCGGCGCTGTTCGACGGCGGCCATTTCTCGCTGGTGCGCCTGAGCGACCCGGAAGGCAAGGTGCTGATCGAGCGCCGCTCCACCGCCACGGCCGCCTCGGTGCCGGGCTGGTTCCGCACGCTGGCGCCGCTGGCCTCGGGCACGGCCAGCCACGCGGTCAGCGACGGCTGGCGGCAGATCGGCGAGGTGACGCTGGTCGCCAACGATGCCTATGCCTGGGAAGCCCTGTGGCGCAGCAGCCTGAAGATGGTGGCGCTGGTCGTCGGCGCCGGCGTGCTGTGGGCCCTGTTCGCCTTCGCGCTGGTGCGCTGGATCAAGAACCGCCTGCTGCGCGAGATCAGCGAGCACGTGCGCAGCATCGGCCAGAGCACCCCGCCGCAACAGGTCGAGGCGCGCGTGCCGGAACTGTCCGGCGTGGTGCAGGCGTTGAACCAGACGCGCGAGCGCGTCTACGCCAGCGTCGAGGAGCAGAATGCCCAGATCGAATCGCTGAAGCTGGAACTGAACCAGGATCCGGTCACCGGCCTGCCCAACCGCAAGTACTTCGTCAACGAATTCCGCCGCGCGCTGGAAGCGCCCGCCCCGGCCGATTCCGGACGCGGCGGCGAAACCGGCGGTCATGTCCTGGTGCTGCGCCAGCGCGACCTGGCCGACCTGAACCGCCACATGCCGCGCGAGTTCATCGACCAATGGCTGCGCGCGGTCTGCGAACGCGTGCAGGCCTCGCTGGCCAGCCTGAACGCGGGGTCGGCGCTGCTGGCCCGCCTGAACGGTTCGGACTTCGCGCTGCTGCTGCCGCGCTGCGCGGCGCCGCAAGCCATGATGATCGCCGAGCGCGTGCGCACCGACCTGCATGCCTCGCGCATCCCCGTGGGCGAAGGCCATCTGTGCCGCTGGGCCCAGGCCATGACCGACTACGGCGCCGGCAGCCAGGCGGGTCCGGTGCTGTCGCGCCTGGATTTCGGCCTGATGCGGGCCGAGAGCGCCGGCAACGATCAGGTGGTGATCCTGGGCGCCACCGATACCCAATCGCCGTCGGAAGCCGGCGAGCAGGCCTGGAAGCAGGCCATCCAGTCGGCGCTGGAGGAAAACCGCTACGAATTGGCCACCGAGGCCCTGACCAGCGCCAACGGCGGCCTGGTGCGGACCGAGGCCATGCTGATGCTGCGCACCGCCGCCGACCAGATGCCCATCCCCGCCACGCTCTTCATCCCGCCGGCGGTGCGGCTGGACCTGGTGGCCGACTGCGACCTGCAGGCGGTGGCGCTGGGCCTGCAATGGCTGGCGGCGAACGAAGGCGAGCTGGCCGTGCGCGTCGCCCTGCCCTCGCTGCGCGGCCAGAAGTTCTTCCGCCAGTTGGCCCTGCTGCTGACCGAGAAGCGCCCGCTGGCACCCAGGCTGTTCCTGGAAATCGACGCCCACGGCCTGGTCGAATGCCACGAGCAGATCGCCACGCTGGCGCGGGTGGTGTCGGAATTCGGCGCGCATATCGGCGTGCGCCGGCTGGCGCAGCAATTCGGCGCGGTGGCGCAGCTGCATACGCTGCCGCTGTCCTACGTGAAGCTGGGCGGCGGCTTCGTGGGCGGCATGTCGCAAAGCCCCGGCAGCCAGCAGCTGACGGCCTCGGTGCTGCAGACGGCGCGCGCCCTGAACATCGCGGTGTATGCGGAAGACGTGCCCGACGCGGAAACCCAGCGCATCCTGGCTGGCCTGGGCATCAACGTGATGCGCGGTCCCGGCGTCAGGCCGCAGGGCCGGCAGGGCTGAGCGGCATGGCCGCCTGGCGGCGGTCCACGCCAGGCCGCCCGGCGCCGCGCTAGTCGATGCCCACGGTTACGCCCGCGCTCGAACCCGGCTTGCGCAAGGCCATGCGCAGCCAGGCGATGAAATCGCGCGCGGCGGGCGTCATCAGATTCTCGTCCGGGTAGGCCAGGCACACCACGCCTTGCGGCATGCCGCCGGCCACGTTCAGCCTGCGCAGCGCCCCGCTGCGCAGACGCTCGTCCAACACTTTCGCGCCGGCATCGCTCCAGATCGACACCACATCCATCCGCGTGACCAGATTGGCGTAGACATAGGCGGACGAGCAGCGCAACACGCGCGCAGGCGGCGCCAGGCCGTGCTTGGAAAACAGCACGCGCATCAGGCTTGATTCATCGCTGGCCGCGTCCAACACCATCCAGCGCTGCGCCTGCAGGTCTTCGGCGCTGACATCCAGCGGACCCGCATACCCGCCGCTGACGGCCAGCGCCGAGCCGATCTCATACAGCGACTCCAGCCGGTAGTGCGGCGCGGCGTCCTCCAGCAGGCCGTATTCGGTGTACAGGGCGATATCCAGGCTGCCGTCCTTGAGGCCGGCCACGATCTGCGCGCGGCGCAGTTCCAGGATGCTGAGCCGCACGTCGGGCCGCTCGGCGGCGAACGCGGTCACGGCGTCGAGGAACGCCTCGGTGGCGGACACGGGCGTGATCGCGATGCACAGGCTGCCGCCGGCGGCGCCGCGCGCGGCATCGGCGGCATCGTAGATGCGCCCGACCTCGCGGTCGATGAGCAGCGCCCGCTTCAGGATGGACGCGCCGAACTCGGTCAACGATGCCCCGCGCGCCGTCCGCGTCAGCAGCGGAACGCCAAGTTCCGACTCCAGATCGATGATCGCGCGGCTGACGGCGGGCTGGGTCACGCAGAGACGCCCGGCCGCGCCTTGCAGGCTGCCGGTTTCGGCGACCGCCCGCAGGGCCTGCAATTGCTTGAGTTTCATGGCGGCCCCAAGAGGAATGCCTGCGTGGAATGGAATGCCCGCGTCCGGAGGCTTCCGTCCGGAATGCCCGCGTTCGCGCGAACGATAGCAATAAGCCACAGGCGCGGCAATCCGCGGACCGCCCCCGCGCCTGGCGCGCATCCCGGAAGCGATAAGCAAAACGCATGCCTCAAACAATTTGTGTTTTGCGCGGCGCGGCGCCGTGCCGAACAATGCGCTAACGCTCAAAACACAAGAACAACCCTCAAGGAGACATTGCCATGCCCACGATCGCTCGCAAGGACGCCACGCTCTACTATGAAACGCATGGCTCGGGCCATCCCTTGGTCTTCATCCACGGCGGCGGCGGCAACACGCTGGCCTTCTGCCAGCAGGTCATGCACTTTCGCGACCGCTACCGCGTCATCACGATGGATCTGCGAGGCTTTCACCGCTCGGTGCTGGCGCCCGGCGTGGTCTCGCATCCGGCGGACTTCCCCGACGACCTGCTGGCCGTGCTGGATGCCGAGGGCATCTCGTCCGCGGCGCTGGTGTGCCAGTCGCTGGGCGCCTGGGCAGGCCTGCCGCTGGCCGTGCGCCACCCGGAACGCGTGAGCTGCCTGTTCATCAACGGCTCGCCCACGCCGGCCTATTCGGAGGAAAACTGGCGCACGCTGCGCCGCGCCACCGGCATCTTCAACGAGGCCGGCGCCGAACGCGACGCGGCCGTGGGCTGGAACCGCAAGACCGCCCGGGAACGCCCGGAGCTGATGTTCCTGTATGCCCAGATCAAGCAGCTGAACCCCGGCTTCGACTCCACGCCGATGATGGACGAGCGCGTCCGGCTGCATCCCCGGGACTTCGCCGGCTATGCCGTGCCGACGCTCGTCGCCGGCGGTTCGCACGACGACTTCCTGAACGGGGAAAGCCATCTGCACGTCGCCACGCTGATTCCCGGCGCCACCGCCCATACCTTCCCCGACACCGGACACTCCACCTACTTCGAGGACGCGCCCGCCTTCAACCGAACGCTGGACGCCTTCCTGGCGCGCCACGCGCCGAGCCGCGCCGCGCCCCAGGCCTGACGCTTCGTCACCCAAGGAGAAGCCGCATGCATACCCGCCGCAGATTCCTCGCCCGCGCCTTGGCCGGTACGCTGGCCGGCGCCCTGGCCTTTCCGGCGTCCGTGCCCGCCGCGGCGGCGCGCGAGACCTTTCCGTCGCGCACCGTGCGGCTGGTCTGCACCTCGCCGCCCGGCGCGCCGCTGGACGTGATTTCGCGCCGGCTGGCGGAATCGCTGTCCCGGCAGCTCGGCGTGGCCGTCGTGGTCGAGAACAAGCCCGGCGCGGCCGGCGTGCTGGCCGCCGCCGAGGTCGCCCGCGCCACGGACGGGCACACCTTCCTGGTCACCACCAACTCGCCCTTCATCACCGCGCTGGCGGTGATGAAGTCGCTGCCCTACGATCCCCAGGCGGATTTCTCGCTGATCAGCAAGATCGGCGCCAGTCCGACCGTGCTGGTGGCGAATCCGAAGTTCGGGCCGGGCTCGCTCGCCGAGCTGGTCGCCCTGCTCAAGCCGGGCAAGGCCAACGTCACCTATGGATCATGGGGGCCCGGCACGATGCCCGCGCAGGTCATGGAGAGCCTTGCGCGCAAGGCCGGCGTGGCCTTGACCGAGGTGCCTTATCGCGGATCGCCGCCGGCGTTGCAGGACGTACTGGCGAACGAAGTGGACATGACCTTCCTGTCGCCGCAGGTGGCCCTGCCGCTGATCGAACAAGGCAGGATCAAGCCGCTTGCCGTGGTCGGCGACGGCCGGGCCGCGCTGTTGCCCGGCGTGCCCACCTTCGCGCAAGCGGGCTACGACGATTTCGTCTTCGGCAACCCGACCTGGGCCGGCATCGCCGCTCCCGCCCGCATGCCTCCCGCGGCGCTGGCGCGCATGGCGCAGGCCATCGGCGTGAGCGTGCAGGACGCGGCCATGAAGGAATTCCTGGTATCGATCGGTTTCGAGGCCATCGGCAACACGCCGCAAGCCTTCGAGGAGGAATATCACGCCGAGCGGGCGGCGCTGCTGCCCCTGCTCAAGGAGCTGGGCATGATGGCGCGGTAGCCGCCCGGGATTGCCCTGCGCGGTCCGGCGCCGGGCGGCGGCGCGCCTCAGCGGACCGCGCGGCCCTTGCCCTTGGCCTGCTCGTACAGCGGCAGGACCTGCTCCGACGCCACCTGCAGATCGCTGATGCGCGAGGCGGCCGACGGGTGGGTGGACAGGAATTCGGGCGGCGCCTGGCCGCCGTCCGCCGCGCCCATCTTCTGCCACAGCGTGACGGCGGCGCGCGGATCGTAGCCGGCGCGCGCGGCCAGTTCCACGCCCATGCGGTCGGCCTCGGTTTCATGGGTGCGGCTGTTGGGCAGCGTGAACATCACGCTGGTCAGCTTGCCGCCCAGGTTGCCGGCTTCCTTGGAACCCGTGGCGATGGACAGCACCGACAGCCCCAGATTGGTCACCATCTGCTGCGACACGCGCTCGCGCGCATGTTCGCGCAAGGCGTGGGAAATCTCGTGGCCCAGCACGGCGGCCAACTCGTCATCGGTGGGTTTGATCTTGTTCAGCAGTCCCGTGTAGACGGCGATCTTGCCGCCCGGCATGCACCAGGCGTTGACCTCGTCGCTGGACAGCACGTGCACTTCCCATTTCCAGCTTGCCGCATCGGGCCGGAACACGCCGGCCTGCGAGATCAGCCGCTGCGAGATCGTGCGGGCGCGCGCCACTTGCGCGGGATCGCGGTCCAGCAGGTTCTTGGCCTTGGCCTGCTTCAGGATGTCGCCGTACTGCTGGCCGGCCTCTTGTTCGAGCGCCTGGGCCGGCACCATGCTGGACATGTATTGCGTGCGGTTGACGCCGATGGCGCCCGACTGCGTGGTGTTCATGCCCGTGCAACCCGCCAGCACGGCAAAGACGAAGGCGGCCCCCAGGGCGCGCATGGCAGGGAAAATCCGACTCATGAAGACCTCAGATCCGCCATCATGGCGACAGGACGGCAAGCTTATCAGACGGAAACGTCCGCGCACTGCGCGCGATGACGCAGCGCATGATCGATCAGCACCAGGGCCAGCATGGCCTCGGCGATGGGCGTGGCGCGGATGCCGACGCAGGGATCGTGGCGACCCAGCGTCTGCACCGTGACGGGCTCGTTGGCGCGATTGACCGACTGGCGCTCGACGCGGATGCTGGACGTGGGCTTGATCGCCAGCGATACCGTGATCGGCTGGCCGGTGGAAATGCCGCCCAGCACGCCACCGGCGTTGTTGCTCAGGAAACCGTCCGGCGTGATCTCGTCGCCATGCTCGGAGCCGCGCTGGGCGATGCAATCGAAGCCGGCGCCGATGGACACGCCCTTGACCGCGTTCAGGCCCATCATGACGTGGGCGATGTCGGCGTCGAGCCGGTCATAGATCGGCTCGCCCCAGCCCGCGGGCAGGTTCTCGGCCACGACCTCGATGCGCGCGCCGACCGAGTCGCCGTCGCGGCGCAGCTGGTCCATATAGGCTTCCAGCTCCGGGATGATGTCGGCGTTGGGCGCGTAGAACGGATTGTTGGGCACTTCGTCCCAGGAGATGAAGGGAATCGGGATCGGGCCGAGCTGGCTCATGTAGCCGCGCACGCGCACGCCGTGGCATTCGGCCAGCCATTTCTTGGCGATGGCGCCGGCCGCCACCGTGGGCGCCGTCAGCCGCGCCGACGAGCGCCCGCCGCCGCGCGGATCGCGCACGCCGAACTTGCGCCAGTAGGCGTAGTCGGCGTGGCCGGGACGGAAGGTGTCGGCGATATTGGTGTAGTCCTTGCTGCGCGCGTCGGTGTTGCGGATGAGCAGGCCGATGGGCGTTCCCGTGGTGACGCCTTCATAGACGCCCGACAGGATCTCGACCTGGTCGGCTTCCTGGCGCTGCGTCACGTGGCGAGAGGTGCCGGGACGACGGCGATCCAGTTCGCGCTGGATGTCGGTCGCGTCCAGTTCCAGGCCCGGAGGGCAGCCGTCCACGACGCAACCGATGGCCGGCCCGTGGGACTCGCCGAAATTCGTGACGGTGAAAAGGGTACCGAGGGTATTGCCGGACATAAGGAAGCCAATGAGGTCGGGGTTTGCACGCAACCCCGATTATGACACCGCCGAGGCCAAAGCCTGGATTTCCGCCGCCGGCGCGGGCCGGCCGAGCAGGAATCCCTGCATGACGCGGCAGCCCAGCGCCTTCAGGATCTCGCGCTGGCCTTCGGTCTCCACGCCCTCGGCCACCACCGGCAGGTGCATGGCCTGGCACAGGCCGAACAGCGCCGACACGACTTCCCTGCTGCCAGCATCGGACTCCAGCGCGGAAATGAAGCTGCGGTCGATCTTGACCCAGTCGATGGGCAGGTGCCGCAGATGGTTCAGGCTGGAATAGCCGCAGCCGAAGTCGTCCAGCGCCACGCCGATGCCCTTGGCGCGCAGCGTGTTCAGGATCTTGACGTGCCGTTCGTAATGCAGGATGAAGATGGATTCGGTGACTTCCAGCACCAGCTTGCGCGCCGCCAGCTTGGTATCGGCCAGCACGTCGGACACCAGCTGCACCAGGCCGTCCTCGTTCATCTGCTTGACCGACAGATTCACGTGCACGCGCCAGGCGGCCGGCCATTGAGTGGCCTGGGAGCAGGCCCGCTCCAGGATCCATGCGCCCAGCGGCACGATCAGGCCGCTGCGCTCGGCCAGTTCGATGGTCACGGCCGGGGAAACGCTGCCCAGCACCGGATGATGCCAGCGCAGCAGCGCCTCGCATCCCTCCACCAGGCCGGAAGCACTGTCGCAGACGGGCTGGTAGTACAGCTCGAACTGCTCCATGTTCCGCGTGGTGAGCGCCAGCCGCAGGTCGTTCTCCAGGCCCTGCCGGTCCCGCTGCCGCGCCAGCAGGCGGAAATCGAACATGTTCCAGCCCGGCCCTTCGCGCTCCTTCAGGGGCACCATGGAGACCTGCACGCAACGCTGCAGCTCCTCGACCGTGCGGCCATGCTCGGGATACAGCGCCGCGCCCACGCGAAACACGGCGATCAGCGGACGGCCGCCCAGCTCGTAGGACGCGCCCAGGTCCTCGAGCAGCTTGGTCGAGACCTGGGCAGCGCCCTGCTCGTCCACATCGGGCACGCAGACCGTGAACGTATCCAGGCCGCAGCGGCCCACGATGCCGCCCAGCGCCCGGGCGACCAGGCTCAGGCGCTGCGCGACCAGCGCCAGCAAGGCCTGGTCCTCGCCCGCGCGCAGCATGGCGCTGATCTCGGCGTACTGCTCGAAACGCACCAGGAAAAAGGCGCCGCGGCGGGCATGGCCCTCGGCCTGGGCCAGCCAGGCGCGCGCGCGGCGCTGCAGTTCCCGCTGGCTAAGGACCCCCGTGGCCTCGTCGCGCGTCAGGCGGTGGCGCAGCACGCGCTCCCGCCGCACGAAAAGCAAACATATCGCCGCAAGTGCGCCCGCGAGCGTCAGGCACAGTGCGAGCAGGTAACTCTCACGCACGGAGCCCCCCTATCTAGAAACCCTTGGCGTCGCGGTCCGGAGTTGAACCCAAGGTCTGTAACATTTTTTAAATTATGCATTATTTTCGCAAAAAAACGCCACACTTCTGGGGGCAACGCGCCCCGTTTCCCTCGATTGCTGCTGTCTGGTGATTGCTCGCGTTTATGCATGACAGTCCTGCGATAGCGGTTACCGGCCGCCGCGTCGCGCCATGCCTTGCTCCTACTACGACACATGAGTCCGAAAAATTAATACGCCTTATCTCAATAGTTGTCATCGGGAGCAATTATCACGAGCGAAATAATTGCACAGGTTGTCTGATGTCGCAGCAGATTTCGTAATATTCTGTATGTTCTGTGACATGCCGAATTACAGCGCAGGAAGCGCCGCTGAGGTATTAGTAACGTGTGTCACGTTTCTTATCCAGGTTTCTTCCCGATCGGGCACATCGGCGGCCCGTCGCTCCCCTTTTGACGGGCTGGCCGGCAATCCGCGACACCGGCAACGGCGCTGGCCACGAAGGGAATTCCGCACACATGTCGAAACTACGCCGGTTACTCCTGTGTTCCGCCCTGCTCGCAGGCATCGTCCTGCTTGGCGCCCAGGCACTGGGCATGCTGACCGCCCATCGCCACCTGAGCCGGCAACTGGCGCAGCAAAGCGAAAGCGGCGCGCGCACGCTCGCCTGGGTCCTGGGTCGAGCGCCCTCCACTTCTCACGAGCGTGAGGTTCTGGCTGACGAACTGTACAGCCAGGGGCTGTACGCACGTCTCAGGATTGCCGACGATGCATCCGGCGACAGCGTGGAGCGCGGCCCGGCCGCCGCCACGGACGCCGGCTCAGGCGCCTGGCACGAACGCTGGTTCTCCCTGCGGGCGCCGGCGGTCTCGCTCCCATACGCCAGCCCCGACGGCGCCGCGCGCGGCACGGTCACCGTCCAGGGCGACGCCACGCTGGCGAACGATACGCTTTGGCAGGGCGGCGTCCGCGCCGTGGGGTTGGCGCTGAGCGCCGGCCTGTTCTGGGCGCTGTTCGCCGTCAGCCTGGCGCGCCGCATCGAAACCAGCGCGTCGCGTGACATCAGTCAGCGCGTGCGCGCCCTGGCGCCGGGCGCCGATGCCTCGCCATCCGGCTCCTGTGGCCTGGAAGGCGTCGACCAGGCCCTGGTCGACGCCCGCCGCCAGGTCGACGCCACGGTCGAGGAGCAGAACGCGCGGATCGAATCGCTGCAAAGCGAGATCCACCGCGACGCCGTCACCTGGCTGCCGAACCGCAAATATTTCATGGATCGTTTCCGCGCGGCGCTGAGCGACCGGACCGCCGAGGCGGGCGGCCACCTGCTCATGTTCCGCCAGCGCGACCTGGCGCAGATCAACCGCCACCTGTCGCGTGCGTTCACCGACCAGTGGCTGCGCTCTTCCGCCGACCGCCTGCGCAGGCTGGTCGACGCGCAGGGCGGCTCCCAGGCGCTGCTGGCCCGGATCGGCGGCTCCGATTTCGCCCTGCTGATGCCTCGCAGCAGCGCGCCGCAAGCCGGCGTGCTGGCCGAGCGCGTGCGCCGCGAACTGCACTCGCTGCGCGTGCCAATGGGCAAGCACGGCTGGTGCCGCTGGGCGCTGGCCATGGCCGAATTCGCGCCCGGCGACGGCATGAGCGACACGCTGGCACGGCTGGACCATGCGCTGATGTGCTCCGAAAGCGCCGACGATGACCAGATCGCGCCCGCCAGCCAGGCCGCCGACAGCACCCGCATCGGCGAATACAGCTGGCACGACGCGCTGACCACCGCGCTGGAACAACACAAGTTCGCGCTGGCGGTACAGGCCCTGCAGGACGTCTCGGGCGGGCTGCTTCATCACGAGGCCAGCCTGACGCTGCACGACGCGTCGGGCGCCGACCCCGTGCCCGCCTCCATCTTCATGCCGCCGGCTGTGCGGCTCGGCCTGTCGGCCGAATGCGATATCCAGGCGCTGCGGCTGGGGCTGGACTGGCTGTACGCGCAACACGGGGCGCTCGCGGCGCCCGTGGCGCTGGGCTCGCTGTCGCAGCCCGGCTTCCTGGCCCGGCTGGAAAAGATGCTCGGCGACCGACCCGCCCTCACCCGGAGGCTGATCATCGAAGTGGATGCCACCGGCCTGATCGAGCAAAACACCGAGATGCGCGAGCTGTGCCGCCTGGCCACCCAGGCCGGCGCGCGCGTCGGGCTGACCCGCCTGTCGCAGCACTTCGGCGCCCTGGAGCATCTGCACGAATTCCCGTTCTCCTACCTGAAGCTCGGCGGCGGGTTCGTCGCCGGGCTGTTGCGCAGCCCCGGCAGCCAGCATCTGGCGGCCACGGTCGCGGCGGCCGCGCAGACGCTGGGCATGGCGGTATACGCCGAAGACGTGCCGGACACAGCCACGCAATCCATTCTGGAGAAAATCGGCATCCACGCCCTGCGCGGCGCTGGCGTAAACTTCGCCCGCCCGCATGATCTTGCTCCCGACCACCAATGGGTTCCTAGTTGACGGAAGGACTGTTGCCCCGTTCCCGCACTCGCCTGCCGCCCGCCCGCGCCGCGGCGGCATCCACCCGACGCTGGGCGGGCGCGTTGTGCGCGCTATTGGCATGGCCCGGCGCCGCCCGGGCCCAGGCGGAACTTGCCGCCCAGGCGGGCGTGCACGCGGGCCTGATCGCCGGCGCCGCCCTGGCGTGCGCGCTGGTCTGCGCGGCCGCCTGGACGCGGACCCGCGACAGCGTGCAAGCCGCGGGCGTCGTGTTCCTGCTGCTTGAAGGGCTGTTCCGCACCCTGCCGAACCTGCTGCCGGCCGGCGCCTTGCAGGCCGGCTCCTATGCCGCGCTGCTCGCGCTGACGGCGCCCTTCCTCGCGGGATCCGCCGGCCTGCGCGGGCTGGCGGCGGCCTGCCGCTGGGGCAGCATCGGACTGGCCGCGCTGGCCTCGCTGGCCCTGATCTTCATCTACGAAACGCATGACGGCGCGGCGTCGGCCGCCATCGCAGGCGCTTGCGCGGCGGCCAGCCTGCCCTTGACGGCGGCCCTGCTGGCCGCTGGCGCGCGCCCGGGTCCGCGCCGCGTGGCCTGCCTGGTCCTGGCCGCCGGCCATGCGCTGTCCGTCTGGCTGATCGGGCGCGATGCCTGGCCCGGCGCCGGCGCGGGCTCGCCGGCCAGCTTGCTGGAACTGGCGCGCCTGCTGCTGGTGGCGCTGGCGCTGTGGTATTGCGCCCTGGCGGATCGGCACGCGCGCGCCAGCGCCTCGTCACTGCCGGCGCAGACGCCCTCGGCGGCGGGCCATCAGGCCCAGGACGAGCTGCGCCTGGCCGAACTGGCCGGCGCCCTGGACACGCAACGCCAGATGAATGCCCTGCTGTCGCATGAGCTGCGCGCGCCGCTCGCCACCATCAGCGCGGCGGCGCAATCCCTGGACATGATCCTGGCGGGCAATGGCGAAGCCGTGGACAACCGCCTGGCGCGCATCCACCGCTCGGTGACGCGCATGACCGAATTGATGGAACAGCTGCTGACACAGGACCGCCGCGAGGAACAGGCGCTGACCCCGCGCGGCGAAGCCATCGACCTGGCGGCGATGGCGCGCGACGTGGTGACCGCGATGCGTCCCGATACCGCGCACGCCCTGGTGCTGAACGCCGACGGCGCCCTGCCCGCCTATTGCGATCGTTCGCTGACCAGCGTGGTCCTGCGCAACCTGATCCATAACGCCGTCAAGTATTCGCCCGCCAGCGAGTCCATCCGGATCGAGGCCGGCGCGGGCATGGCGGATGGCGTGCACCAGGCATGGATCGCCGTCGTCGATCGTGGCCCGGGCATCGGAGAAGAAGACCAGCAGCGGATTTTCGAACCGCGCTTTCGGCGCGCGGCGCATCGCGAGACATCGGGACTGGGCGTCGGGCTTTATCTGGCGCGGCGCATCTGCGAAAGCCAGGGCGGCTCGCTGACCATGACCAGCCGGATCGGCGCCGGCAGCCGCTTCGTCATCACCCTGCCGGTCTCGCCGCCCGCCTGACGCGGCCAACGGACGCGGCGCTCAGGCCGCGAACACGTAGCCCTGTCCGCGCACGGACAGCACGGGCAGCTTCAGGCCGGCGCTCTGCGCCTTGGCGCGCAGGCGGCTGACCAGCACGTCGATGCGGCGCAACTCGAACCCGCCCGGACTCTCGGGCAGGAACAATTCAGCCAGCGCCTGCCGGCTGACCGCGCTGCCGGCGGCATCCATCAAGGCCATCAGGAACGTGCGCTCCTGCGCGCTCAGATGCAGCGAAGCGCCATCGGGCGCGACCAGGATCCAGCCGCCATCCTGCAGCGACCAGGAAGACTCGGCCGGCGTGCGCGTTTCGGCATCGGCGGGCCGCGGGGCCTTGGCCAGCCGCATGCGGCGCGCCAGGCTGCGGATCACCGAGCTCAGTTCGAGCAGGTCGACCGGCTTGGTCATGTACACGTCGGCGCCGCCCTCCAGGCCGCGCACGCGGTCTTCCAGCGCGCTGCGACCGGTCAGCATGACGATGCCGACCGGACTGAGCGCCCGCAAGCGGGTCGCGACCGAGAAACCGTCCTCGCCGGGCAGGTGCGCGTCGAGTATGACGATGTCGCACGGCTGCTCCTGCAGCCGGCGATAGAACGCCGCCGCATTGTCACAGGCGAACGCCACCCGGAAACCATAGCCGCCCAGGCCCAACGCCAACTCCTCCCGGAAGTCCGCATCATCCTCAAGCAAGCCGATACACAGCAAACCATCCGCGCCAGGCATATTCAGAGTGCTTTATTCAAATATTGTCGACAAATGCCCCAGGGATGCGGCAAGCCATCCCGAGTGTCCCGCAGGCGACAATCTTACGACTTTTACAATGGAAACTAATGATTGCAGTGAAAAAAAACGCCATATTTCACTTCCTAACACTGGTTTTTCGCGTAAATAGCCGTCAGATCAGCACCTGCCCCCTCTTTCGCAACCTTAAACCACTGCTCAGGACGAGCAGCTGACTTCGATGCCGCCCGCCCAGTCCGGAGGCAGCCCCGCATACGCCTCGTAACCACTGCGTGCCGTGTACGGGTCGCGCAACAGCTGCAGCAGCGTCCCGATCTCGCCCGCGTCTCCCTGCTGCGCCGCCCGGATCGCCTGCTCCGCCAGATGATTGCGCAGCACGTACAGCGGATTGACCCGATTCATGGCCTGGGCAGTTTCCTGCGCCGGCCTGCTGTCGGCGGCCTGACGCGCCAGCAGGCGATCCAGCCATGCCGACGCGGCGGGACGATCGATGAACAGGTCCTCGAACGCGCTGCGACGCCCCAGCACCGCATCGGCCAGGCGGCGCCAGCACAGCGTGAAATCGGCCTGGTTCGCATCCATGAGCTTGAGCAGGTCATCCAGCAGCGCCTCGTCCTCGGGACGCCACGACGCCAGGCCCAGCTTGGCGCCCATGCGGGCGTGAAACGCGCGCGTGAACACCGCTTCGAATTCGTCCAGCACCGCGCGCAGCGCATCCGCGTCCTGGGTCAGGCTGTGCAGGCTGCCGCCCAGGCGATACAGGTTCCACAGCGCCACCGACGGCTGCCGGTTCCAGGAATAGCGGCCCTGCGTGTCGGAGTGATTGCAGATGTGCGCCAGCTTGAATCCATCCATGAAGCCATACGGACCGTAGTCCAGCGTCAGGCCCAGGATGGACATGTTGTCGGTGTTCATCACGCCGTGGCAGAAGCCCACGGACTGCCAGTCGGCCATCAGCAGCGCCGTGCGCCGCGTCACTTCGCGCAGCAGGTTGGTGACGGCCGCGTTCGGGTCCGCCGGCTCGCCCGCCCGCGTCTCGCGGCATTCGGGATAGTAGCGGTCGATCACGTAATCGGCCAGCGTCGCCAGGCGGTCGAGGTCGCGCCGCGCCGACCAGTGCTCGAACGAGCCGAAGCGCACGAAGCTGGGCGCCATGCGCGTGACGATGGCGGCGGTTTCCACGGTCTCGCGGTACACCGGATCGTCCGACGCCACCAGGCACAGCGCGCGCGTCGTCGGGATGCCCAGGCCGTGCATGGCCTCGCCGGCCAGGTATTCGCGCACCGACGAACGCAGCACCGCGCGGCCGTCGCCCATGCGCGAATACGGCGTCATGCCGGCGCCCTTGAGCTGCAGCTCCCAGCTGCCGGCCGGCCCCTGCACCTCGCCCAGCAGATGCGCGCGTCCGTCGCCCAGCTGGCCGGCCCAGATGCCGAACTGGTGGCCGCTGTAGACGGCGGCCAGCGTGTCGCCGCCGGGCAGCGGCTGCTGGCCGGAAAACACGGCCAGGAATTCCGGCGTCGCGAAGGCCGACGGGTCCAGCCCGATCAGCGCGGCGGCATCGGGATTGGCGTGCAGCAGGCGCGGATGGCTCAGCGGCTGGGGCGCCAACCGGGTATGGAAGGCATCGGGCAGGGCCGCGAAGGAATTGACCGTGGTCAGCGCGTTCAAGGTGCGGGCAGTCATGCGCGTTGCCTCCGCGCGGCGCGCTTGGCGGGCCGCACATAGAAAATGGCGCTGACGAAGAACACGGTCGACAGCAGGATCTCGCCCCAGGCCATGGCCACGGACAAGGGCGCGGGATCGGACATGGCGCGAACCACGCCTTCCATCAGATATAGCAGCGACAGCATGGACGCCCACTGATAGGTATACAGGTTGCCGCGCAGGATGCCCCGCAGCGGAAAGGCCAGCGGCAGCGCCTTGAGCAGCATCCAGGACCCGCCGGGACGCAGCGGCGCGACCACGCTTTCCCAGGCCACGCACAGCACGATCAGGGCGAACAGCGATGCCGATGCCAGCAGGCGCAGGCGAGGATTGAGTTCAGGGTTCATGCTGCTATTATCGCCTGATGAATCGCCCCGCCGAGCCCGCCGCCGCCGCGTCGGCGGCCACTGCGCCCTCGTCCCCGCGCGCGTCCTGGGCGACGAAGGTCCGCCGCGCCTGGCGCTTCACGTCCCAGCGCGCCGACGAAGAGAAGCTGCTGCAGGTCGCGTCCAGCCTCACCTTCACCACCGTGCTGGCCATCGTGCCCATGCTGGCCGTGGTGCTGTCGCTGTTCACCGCCTTTCCCGTGTTCCAGGAATTCCGCGTGGCGCTGGAGGACTTCCTCGCCAACAGCCTGATGCCGCCGTCCGTGTCGGACAACATCATGGAGTACCTGAACCAGTTCGCGCGCCAGGCCTCGCGGCTGACGGCCATCGGCGGCGCCTTCCTGCTGGTCACCTCGCTATTGCTGATCATGACGATCGACAAGGCGTTCAACGACATCTGGCACGTCACCCGCCAGCGGCCGCTGCCGCAACGGGCGCTGGTGTACTGGGCGGTCATCACGCTGGGGCCGGTGGTGGCCGGGGCCAGCCTCTGGGCCACGTCCTTCGTGGCGCGCGAATCGATGGGGCTGGTGCGCGACGTGCCCGAGATCGTCAGCATGGCGGTTTCCCTGATCCCGCTGGTGCTGACGGGGCTGGGCTTTGCCGGCCTGTTCGTGGTGGTGCCCAACCGCGACGTGCTGTGGCGCGACGCGCTGGTCGGCGGCTTCGTGACCGCCATCGTGCTGGAAATCATGAAGTCGGCCTTCGCCTACTACCTGACCCGCTTCCCCACCTACACCATCATCTACGGCGCCTTCGCCACCCTGCCGATCTTCCTGCTGTGGATCTATCTGTCCTGGCTCGCCGTGCTGCTGGGCGCCACCCTGGCCGCCAGCGCGCCCATGATCCGGCTGGGACGCTGGGAAATCAACCGCTACCCGGGCGCGGCCTACGTCGACGCGCTGGACGCATTGCGCGCGCTGCGCCGTGCCCAGACCGCCAACCCGCCGGGCCTGGCGGCCAGCGCCCTGGCCAGGCAGTTGCGGCTGCATCAGGATGAGCTGAACGCCGTGCTCGAAACCCTGAACGACATGGGCCTGATCGCGCGCAGCACGGAAGGCAACTGGATGCTGGCCTGCGACGCCCGCCAGACCTCGATGGCGCCCGTGGTGGAGCGCTTCCTGCTGGACCAGACCCGCCCGCGCGTGCGCAATGACGCCGAAATCCTGCAGGTGGCGGCGTCCGTCCTGGGCGGCCAGCCGGCGCCCACGCTGGAAGATCTGTGCCAAGAAGCGCAAAATACCGGAAATGAAGTGGTTCCAGCCCTCGGGACGGAAGCGCGCAAGAACACTTAAATGAAATCAGGGCGCAATCCGCCCGGGAGGAACCGATGTTGAAGGTCAGCGAGATTCTGCGCGTCAAGGGCGACACGCTCTATACGGCGTCGCCGGACATGCCGGTGTCGCAAGCCGTGCAAACCATGAGCGAGCAGGATATCGGCTCGCTCGTCATCATGGAACTGGGCACCCTGACGGGCATGCTCACGTTCCGCGAGATCATCCGCCACATGCACGAGCATGGCGGCATGCTGGGCGACACCACCATCCGCGCCATCATGGACGACGCCCCGGTCAGCGTGTCGCCCAACACCAGCGCCGACGAGGTCCAGCGCCTGATGCTTGAAAAGCACGCGCGCTACATCCCCGTCATGGACGGTCCGACGCTGATGGGCGTGATCTCGTTCTATGACATGGCGCAGGCCATCGTCGCGGCGCAGAAGTTCGAGAACAACATGCTCAAGGCGTATATCCGCGACTGGCCGCTGGAAGGCGCTGAACGGTAGGCCCACCCCGAGCGCTGCGCGCTCCCCCCTCAAGGGGCGCCGCTACGGACCGGAGGGATAAGCCCACCCCCGAAGCGCTTCGCGCTCCCCCTCAAGGGGCGCCGCTACGGACCGGCGAAGCCGGCTCCGTGCGGCCCGGCTTTGGGAGAGGGTTGCCAGTTTGTGAGGTGGCTTTCTTCTTGAGAGGTTGGCGTGTGCCGTGAATTCAAACGCCCCGGGCGGCTTGTGCCCGGGGCGTTTTTGTTTGTCGCTTGTGCGTCGTTCAGATGCCGGCCTGGGCGGCTTCGAGCGTGGCGTCGTGGCGGCTCGGGGCCTGGGTCTGGGTGCGCCAGGCGTCGTAGATCAGGCCGGGATTGTTGGCGGCCAGCAGCGTCGGGTCGGACAGCATGCGGCGCCAGCGGCGCGCGCCGGTCTGGCCGTTGACCAGGCCGAGCATGGGACGCGTCATCACGCGCAGCGGCACGCCCTGGGCCACCTGCCTGGCGGCGTAGGCCATCATGGCATCCACCACCTGCGCGTCGCTGGGCAGGCGGACCGAGGGCCAAAGCTGCAAGGACACCTCGGACAGCACGCGCGGCGTATGCCAGGCCGCGCGGCCCAGCATCACGCCGTCGAACTCGGCCGCCGCGCCCACCGACTGGGCCGCATCGGCCAGGCCGCCATTGAGCACGAATATGGAATCCGGAAAATCGCGCTTCAGCCGCGTGACCACGTCGTAGCGCAGCGGCGGGATCTCCCGGTTGTCCTTGGGCGACAGCCCCTTGAGCACCGCGTTGCGCGCATGGGCGATGAAGACGCGGCAGCCGGTGTCGTGGATCTTGCCGACGAAGTCGCGGACGAATGCATACGAGTCGTCGTAGTCCAGCCCCAGGCGATGCTTGACGGTCACGGGGATGTCCACGGCGTCCTGCATGGCCTTGATGCAGTCGGCGACCAGGTCGGGTTCGGCCATCAGACAGGCGCCGAATGCGCCGCGCTGCACGCGCTCCGAGGGGCAGCCGCAGTTCAGGTTGATTTCGTCGTAGCCCCATTGTCGGCCCAGCCTGGCGCATTGCGCCAGCGCGTCCGGCTCGCTGCCGCCCAGCTGCAGGGCCACGGGATGCTCGGCCTCGTCGAAATCCAGGTGCCGCGCGACGTTGCCATGCAGCAGCGCGCCGGTGGTGATCATTTCCGTGTACAGCCGCGCCCGCGGCGCCAGCAGCCGGTGGAAATAGCGGCAATGGCGGTCGGTCACGTCGATCATGGGGGCGACGCACAGCCGCCAGTCGGGGGAGTCCAAGAATAGCTCGTCAAAACAAGGGGATGCGGTATTTTACGGCCCCCACGCGGATTCTGCCCGCCGCGCTGCCGGCGGTCTTGCGCGGCACACCCGCCATGTGGTCTAAAATTGCGCCGCGGCCGCCCGGACAGGCGCGCCCGCGCCCAAGCCGCCCGCCCCGTCAACCCCTGGTTTCCTCAAGCTCAATGGCCGTATTCACCCCCGTATCCGACGACGACGCGCGCGCCCTGCTGGCGCATTTCGACCTGGGCGAATTCATTTCGCTGCGGGGGATCACGGCGGGCATAGAAAACACCAACTACTTTCTTTACACCTCGCGCGGCGAATACGTCTTGACGCTGTTCGAGGTGCTGACGCACGCACAGCTGCCGTTCTATATCGAGCTGATGCACCAGCTGGCCGAACGCGGCATCCCGGTGCCGCAGCCGCAGACCCTGCGCGACGGCACGCGCCTGACGACCCTGCACGGCAAGCCCTGCGCCATCGTCACGCGCCTGCCGGGCGGCTATGAGCCCGCGCCCGGCGCGGCGCATTGCGCGCTGGCCGGCGCCACGCTGGCCCGCACCCACCTGGCCGCCCAGGACTTCCCGATACGCCAGCCCAATCTGCGCGGCCTGTCCTGGTGGCTGGAAACCGCCCCCAAGGTCATGCCCTTCCTGGACGAAGGCCAGGCCCGCCTGCTGTCGACGGAATTGGCCGAGCAGCAGGCCGCCAGCGCCACCGCGTCCTGGCAAAGCCTGCCCGCCGGTCCGGCGCACTGCGACCTGTTCCGCGACAACGTGCTGTTCGCCGGCACCTTCGATGATCCCTTGATGGGCGGCTTCATCGATTTCTATTTCGCGGGCTGCGACACCTGGCTGTTCGACGTGGCGGTCAGCGTCAACGACTGGTGCATCGAGCGGGACACCGGCGCGTTCATTCCCGAGCTGGTGCAGTCCTGGCTGCGGGCCTATGCCGAGGTGCGGCCCTTCACCGACGCCGAACGGCAAGCCTGGCCGCTGATGCTGCGCGGCGCCGCGCTGCGCTTCTGGCTGTCGCGCCTGTACGACTATTTCCTGCCCAGGCCGGCGCAGACGCTCAAGCCGCACGACCCCCGCCATTTCGAAAGAGTGTTGCAAGCGCGCCACCTCCCGGGCTTGCCGGAGTTGCCGTAACAATCGTGCCCCCCATAATGGGGGGCACGGCGCGTTCACTTTCGAGAGATCATCCAACAGACCACACCATGCAAGCAGCATACCTCCCCGCGTCTTCCGGCTGGCAATGGGTCCGGGACGGTTTCCGCCTGTTCCGCAAGCAGCCCCTGGCCATGTTCCTCTGGGCCATGGCCATCAGCCTCCTGGTCATTTTCGCGACGGCGATCCCGCCGGTAGGGCCAATCCTGTTCGTGGCGCTCATGCCCATCGTCACGCTGATGACGCTGTCCGCGTGCAAGCACGTGGAGGCCGACCGCGTCATGCTCCCGTCCATGTGGCCCAAGCCGCTGCAAAAGCCCGGCGTCTTTCGCAAGCTGTTCCTCATGGGCCTGCTCTATGCGGCGCTCTGCATGGTGATCGGCCTGCTGGCCTTCCTGCCGTTCTCCGGCTCGCTGTCCGAGGCCGTGCGCGTGGCCTCGATGGAAAAGGACATCACGCCGCTGCTGTCGGCCCTGATGGTCCCCCTGACCGTCTTCGGCGTGCTGTACGTGATCGTCGCCGCGCTGTTCTGGCATGCGCCCGTCCTGGTGGCCTGGCACGGCCTGCGCCTGACGCAGGCGCTGTTCTTCTCCGGCGTCGCCTGCTGGCGCAACAAATGGGCCTTCCTGGTGTACGGCGCCGCCTGGGTGATGGTGTTCCTGTTCATCGACCTGTGCGCCGGCATGCTCGTGACCATCGGCCTGTCGCCGCAGTTCGCGGGCACGCTGCAGGTGCCGTTCAATATCGCGGCGGGCGGCGTGCTGTACTGCAGCTTCTATCCGGCCTACACCTCCGTGTTCGGCATCAACGACGCCGCCGCGCAGCTCGACCACGGCGACGGCGCCCAGGCATAGCGCCACGCGCCGCGGCCCCAGCGCCCGGCGCAGTTCAAGCACGCGCCCCGAGCGCGATATGAAGGCCACGTCTATGGGATGGCGCATGCCGAAGGTGTGCACCGCGAAACACGGCGTGAGCAGGATGCCCGACCTCGGGCCCGGGGGCTTGCGCCACGCCAGCCCCCGCATCCGCCCCCACCAGCCATCCACCCGCAGCAGCCGGAGCCGCGCCATCGACGGCGCCCGGCGAGTCAAGGCAGGCTCCACGACAGCTGCACCACGACCGGAAAGGCCAGCACGATGAAGGTGCAGGGAAAAATGCAGCCGATCAGCGGCAACAGCATTTTCACCGGCGCCTGCAGGGCCATCTGCTCCGCCCGGATCCGCCTGTCGTCGCGACCGTGCGCGGCCAGCGCGCGCAGCACCGGCCCCAGGTTCCCGCCCAGGGCCTCTGCCTGCGCCATCGCCACGGCCCAGTGGGCCGCCAGGGCGCTGCCGCTGCGCCGAGCCAGCAGCCGGATCGCGGCCGCTTGCGGCACGCCGGCGCGCATCTCGACCAGCGCGCGGTCCAGCGCGTCGCGCAGCAGGCCCGGCGGACCGCTGCGCGCGGCCAGTTGCAGCGCGCCCTGCACGCTCATTCCGGCTTCCACGCACAGGACCATCATGTCGAACACGAAGGGCAGGTCGCGCTCGATGTCGCGCGCAAGCCGGGCGGCC